>CAZVVP010000025.1:0-18181 GCA_964630515.1 uncultured Christensenella sp.
GTATACCAGTTCATAATAACCGGGAGCATTTACTTCACCCTTTATATGTATACCTAAATTATCTCTATGTTCTTTTGTTCCATAACCTTTATGTTTTGCAAAATTGTACTGTGGATATTTCTTGTCCATTTCTAGCATTAATCTATCTCTTGTAACTTTGGCAAGAATACTAGCGCAAGCTATGTTATAACTCTTTGCATCTCCTTTAATAACACTTTCTGTTATAACATCAGTGTCTAATTTGACTGCATCAATTAATACAAGGTCGAATTTTCCTCTCAATGCCTCAATGCAATTAAGCATACCAAGTTTTGTCGCCTCTAATATATTAATAGCATCTATAACTTTTTCATCAATTAATTCAATATGATAAGCTATTGCCTTTTCAATAATCTTATCATACAAAGTTTCTCTTTTTTTCTCAGTTAATTTCTTGCTATCATTAACGCCATCTATTATATCATTTTCTTCTAACGACATTACAACCATCGCTACACATACAGGACCTGCTAAAGGACCTCTTCCTGCCTCATCAATTCCTGCAATATTCTTACAACCAAAGCTTACAAACTCTTTATCAAAATTAACCATTATCTCTACCATCTTATTTAAAAAATTTATTCATTTTTATTTCTGTCATTTCTTCTTAATGCAGGCAAATCTTTAACAGTCTCTAGAGTAAGTTGCCCAAATTTGCCATGTTTGAAATCTGAAATAATTGCCATACAACATCTATCATAATCTAATTCTCCTCCGCGAAGAAGATATTTTCTTGCCTCACAAATCATGTCAAGAATCTCAACATCTTCACACTCTTCATCTATTGTAATATTGTATCTATCTTCTAAAATACTTTTATCAATAGCAATGATATCTCTAATAAAATCTACTGCTAATTCATTAATATCCAATACGTCTTCCTTAATACTTCCAAGATATGCCAAAGTTCTGGCAACTCTGTTGTTATCAAAAGCAGGCCAAAGAGTTCCAGGAGTGTCTAGCAACTCTATACCACTTGCAATTGTAACCCATTGTTTACCTCTTGTCACTCCAGCAATATTCCCAGTAACAGTCTTGCTTTTGCCACATAAATTATTAATTAATGTACTTTTGCCACAATTCGGCACACCTAAAACTAATGCTCTAAGAGTTGCTTTAATACCTTTTTGTTTTAACCTTTCAACCTTAGATCCACAAGCTTTCTTTATGGCATTTTCAACATTTTTTCCAAGACCACTTGCTGTGGAGTTAATAGTAACACAAATTCCACCTAAACGCTCAAAATATTTAATCCAATCCTCTACCTTGGATTTTTCTGCTAAATCAATCTTATTAAAGGCATATATTACAGGCTTATCTTTAATAACTTGAGTAAACTTAGGATTAACACAAGAAAAAGGAGCACGGCTATCAAGCACATAAATAACCGCATCAACTACCGCGATTTCCTTTTCCATCATCTTTAAAGCTTTACTCATATGACCTGGGAACCATTGAATTACCATATCTTTCTTTCCTTTTATATGAAATTATTCTAATCCTCTTCTGCATACTGTGGCAAATTGGAAGGAATATCACACTTGTCTGTTGGAATTCCTTTTGTATCAAGAATTTTCATTAAAGCTATACTAAGAGCAGCATTTTGCAAAAGTCTCTTTCTCATCTCTATTATTGCGTGGGGATTATTAACATCAATATCATCAATTTTCTTAATTCTCTTTCTAAACATTCTTCGCCACTCTTCAATATTCCACTGACCGTTATATTCTCCCCACAAATATTCTTCCAACACCCTTGCAGAAACAATCGCTTCTTTTATTAGCTCTTCTTCATTGGTAAACATTTCCTCTCTCCTATCGCAATTAATTTTATCAGGTTTTTACTCTATCTTTTGCAATCAACCACACTATAAGTGAACCTAAGAAATTTCCTAGTATTGCCAAAATTATTGACCAATCGAAAGTACTTGCTATACCCAAAGTTATAATATTGGCGATACAGTGTTGAAAGCCACAGAATATAAACATAGGAATTCCTAATAATATTCCAAGAACTGTTCCTTTCCTATAAAGATATACTGCGATAAACATAATTACACCGCACATAAGAGATTTAATAAAGAAAGCAAAGGAAAATTCCCAAGTAGCCACTTTCTCAATTGCATTACTAACAACAGTTGTATCAAGAATTGAAAGTAATAAACCAAATAGATATCCTGAAATCAAGTTTACTAACAATATGACTACAATATCTAACACTTTGATTTTGTCTTCGATTATAAATCCACATTTGCCAGTAAACAAGTTTAGTCCCATATAGCATACACCAAGTAGACCCAAAGAAAAAAGTATAGGACCTATCGGACTTCCTATCTTAAGCAACGCAAAATTCCCCAAAGCAACAAGCAATGACGCACCTATACTTTTCTTTATTAAATCTACAACTCTAGCCACTTTAATTTTTTCCTTAGTTTAATCTCTTATAATTTATTTCTTATTTTTTTCTAAATATTTTTCATACAAATCTGGTCTATGTTTTTTAGTTTCCTCAATACTTTTTTCATGCCTCCATTCCGCAATTTCCGCATGATTACCAGAAAGCAAAACTTCTGGAACTTGTAACCCTTTAAATTCTCTTGGGTGTGTGTACTGAGGATATTCCAAAAGTCCATCACCAAAACTTTCTTCTTTAACACTATCTCCACTATGCAAAACTTCTGGAACATATCTTAAGATTGCATCAGCTAACACCATAGCAGGCAACTCTCCACCTGTCAATACATAGTCCCCAATACTAACTTCTTCATCTACACAAAGCTCAATTGCACGCTCATCAATACCCTCATAATGCCCGCAAAGAAGTATCAAGTGCTTCTCTTTTGCCAAACTCTCAACTAGCTCCTGATTAAGCACTTTGCCTTTAGGTGATAAATATATGACCTTAGAATCTTCTTTCTTTATAGATTCTATCGCATCATAAATAGGCTGTGCTTGAATAAGCATTCCAGCCCCACCACCATAAGGATAATCATCTACTTTCTTATGCTTTTCTTCACTAAACTCTCTAAAGTCAATAATATCAATATCAACTAAATTTTTCTCTTGCGCTTTGCCAATAAGACTTGTTTTGAGAGGTGTAAACATTTCTGGAAATAAAGTCAAAATATCTATCTTCATAGACTAATTTCCTCATAAATCTTTCTATCTACAACACAAATTTTATTCTCAACATCAAGCGATAGTATTACATTTCTTGCATGAGGAAACATTTTTTCTCCAGCATTGGTTTTGACAGTGATTACAGAAGCTCCACCATATAATTTTACATCTGTAATTTCTCCGATATAAGCTCCCATATCATCCTGAAGTTTGCAAGCTAGCAAATCTTCTATATAATACTCATCTTCGCCAAGTTCATCATCTTCTATATCTTCAATCAACACTGGAATATTTCTAAGTGGCTCTACCTGAGAAATATCATTAATGCCTTCTACTTGCATTATAACAAAACCTTCTCTAGAAATAACCTTTTCAACTTTATAACTTTCGCCTTTTATAATAACTTCATCTAACGCTTTTAAATCTTCCAAAGTTATATTCATAGGCTTCATTCTAAACTGACCTTTAAGTGCTTGTGGCTTTGTAATTACTCCAATTTGCATAATATCTAACCTCCACTAATTTTTATCCTCTTTAGTGTATCAAAAATGCATAAAAAAATCAAGACTAAAACTTATTTAGATTAATAAATAAAAAACATATAACCTAAATTTCAGTTATATGCTTTCCCAAAATTAAACCATATAGTCTATTCGTTTACTTTTAAAATATATTTTTTTCCAGACTTAGAACTAGCACTTCTAAGAATAGTTCTAATACTAGAAATCGTCTTTCCATTTCTTCCAATGATTTTTCCCATATTATCATCAACTGTTTTAACATTGATAATAGTTACTTTTGGCTTACTTTCATCTAAAGAAATTTCGAAATCTTCATTTCCAACAACTGCGGAAACTAAATATTTTACTAAATTTTCCATGTAACATCTTTCCTTATACTAATTATTTGTAATTAAGCTTTTTTCTTAGTATCAGTCTTGGGTGCTCTTGATTTGATTGGCTCTAGAATGCCTTTCTTTACAAGAATTGTTCTAGCAGTTTCAGTTGGTTGCGCACCATTAGCTAACCACTTCTTTGTTTTTTCTTCATCAAGAACGATTTCTGCAGGCTCAACCAATGGATTAAATGTTCCCAACTTCTCGATATATTCTCCATCTCTTGATTTTCTAGAGTCTGCAACTACAACTCTGTAGAATGGTGACCTTTTGTCGCCTAGTCTTGTAAGTCTAATTTTTACTGACATAATTTTTCTCCCTTTGTTATTTTTTTACTAGTATTTATTCACTCATAGTAATCGTGATATATTTTTAATATTAAGATAATCCTTAATATGAAAAATCAATGTTTAAATCTTAGAATGGCAAGCCCATGCCCTTTAGTGCACTTAAACCTTTACCGCTCTTTAATCTTTTCATCATTTCTTTTGTTTGTTCAAAATTCTTTAGTAATGTATTTACATCTTGAATAGTAGTTCCACTACCAGTAGCAATCCTTTTCTTATGACTACCTTTTATAATATCCGGATTTGCTCTTTCTTTAGGTGTCATTGATCTAATAATCGCTTTAATCTTCTCAATCTGTTTCTCATCAATTGAATTTTCGTTTAACTTTAATTTCCCAAGACCTGGTATCATAGATAACATACTTGTTATTCCGCCCATCTTCTTAACTTGGTCGAATTGCAAAATATAATCATCTAAAGTAAAAGCATTTTTGCGGAATTTCTCTTCCATCTTCTTTGCTTCTTCTTCAGTTATGTTGGCCTGTGCTTTTTCAATCAAAGTCAACACATCACCCATGTCAAGTATTCTGCTAGCCATTCTATCTGGATAGAAAGCTTCTATATCAGAAATCTTTTCTCCCACTCCACAGAACTTGATTGGCTTGTTTACAACCTGCTTAATACTAAGTGCAACACCACCTCTTGTATCACCATCAAGTTTAGTTAGAATTACACCAGTAATGTCCAAAGCTTCATTAAATGTTGTTGCTACTGTTACGCCATCTTGACCTGTCATACTATCAATAGTAAGCAAAATCTCGTTTGGTTCAACAATTTTCTTAATATCTTTCAATTCTTGCATTAACTCTTCATTGATATGAAGTCTTCCTGCAGTATCAACAATTACAACATCATAACCTTTTTTCTTAGCCAAATCCATTGCATTTTTTGCAATTACTTGAGGTTTCTTGGTTCCTTCTTCATAAACTTCAACTTTAGCTGTATTTCCAACAACTTTCAATTGATTAATCGCTGCAGGTCTATAGATATCGCAAGCAACTAATAATACTTTCTTGTTTTGACCTTTTAACATGTTAGCAAGTTTGCCACACATTGTAGTCTTACCAGCACCCTGCAATCCACACATTAAGATTACAGATGGTTTACTACTTAACTCTAACTTAGCATTCTTATTACCAAGTAAATCAGTTAATTCTTCGTGTACAATCTTTACGACTTGTTGACCTGGAGTTAAACTCTTTAAGACTTTATCTCCAACCGCCTTCTCCGATACCCTCTTTACAAAATCTTTTACCACAAGATAGTTAACATCTGCTTCAAGTAATGCAATTCTAATTTCCCTCATGGATTCTTTTATCTCTAGTTCTGTTAACTTTCCACGCTTAGTCAGTTTGTCTAAGACGTGAGTTAACTTCATACTCAAATTACCAAATAATGCCATACTACTCCTTCAAAATGCTCAATATTAAATCAGAATCTTCTTTGCTTAAATGCTTTTCTCTTAAAACACTACTTATTCTATCACATTTTTCACAAAATCCTAACTTTTCTTCATAAACATTTAACAGTTTTATAGATTCTTTGATATTAAAGTTAACTGCTTGTCTAGAAATTCCATAATTTTGGGAGATTTCAGATAAAGTCAAATTCTCAACTAAATAGTCATTAAGACAATTCCTTTGCTTATCTGTAAGCAAACTTCCATACATATCAAATAATTGTAAATTCCTTAGGTTGTTGAATAAGTCCATTTGTTACACCTTTTTTGTAAAGTAAAATTACTTGACAAGATGTATTATATCTCCTATTTCCTAACTTGTCAACACTTTTCTGGAAAATTTTATCTGAAAAAATAAAAAAACTATTACAACTAGTAATAGATTGATTTAACTAAATATTGCTTTTAATATAATTCCCACAACAAATGACAAAACTGCAAGAAGTACTGTCCTAATAATAAGAACACTTGTATTTATTTTAGAATTTCTTTTTTCTCTAGCAAAAGCTTGTCCTAATTCTTTCAATGTAACACAATAAATTGTTTGACCTTTTTTGTCTGAATAAATTACATCTATATAATTGTCTAGTGTTAAATTTTTAATAACTTCATCAATTTCATGCTCATTTAAGTCAATTTTGGAATATATGCTAGTCGAAATATCTTTCGCAGAAACAAGACACTTGCCACCATTTGCTCCACAAGTATCAAATAAATATTGCATTACAATTTTTTCCCGCCTATTTAACATAAATTCTTAAACCTCATCTTTAACCAAAAAAAACATTACCCAAGAACGCACCCACAAACCCACAAATTGCAGATGCCAAAGACATAAAGAATGCCATACGAAAAAATTTCTTATTAAACTTCTTTTCTTCTTTTGCTTCTTCTTCTAATCCTTTTGCTTTTGGCATAATTGCTAAGCAAACTTGCTTTTCATCAATATACTTTACATCAATATATTCGTTATTTGCAAGATAATCTATGTATTTGCGTAGCACTTCAATATCCAACTTATTTGCAAAAGTATTAAGAATTTCGCTTATATCTATTATAGAGTAACTATTCTCTCCACTATAATCTGTTAAAACTTTCAATATTTTTTTGCAAAGTTTATCTAACATATACTCTCCATTTTTCAAATTTTACAAAAATCTCTTACAAAACGTGCTTTATGTTTTTCTTGTCTGATAATTTATACATAACAATTTTTGTGCCAATTGTTGTAACAATTTCAGCATCTAATTTCTCTGCTAGCAAATTCGCAATATCTTCTTTGTACATTTCACAAGTGTTTTGAACTTTAATCTTTATAAGTTCATGTGCAAACAAATTATCCTCTACTTGCCTTATTACATTATCTGTAACCCCTTCTTTGCCAATATAAACTATATCTGGCAAAGTTTGAGCCATACTTCTAAGTATTATTCTATCTTTCTTTGTTAACATAACTCAAAAATCTTTATAGTTTATTCAGCGTATTCGAATTCAATTTCGCCGAATATAACCTTATCCCCCTCTTTTAATCCTTGTTTCTTTAATTCTTCAATAATTCCGCTTTCTTTAACCCTTTTTTGGAAGTATGCATTACTCCTAAAATCATCTAGAGCAACATTTCCAAGTAATTTTTCTACCATATCTCCAATAACTTCAAAGCCGTCTTCTGTTTTTATAATTTCAAATTTAGAATAGTCTTTTAAGTCTATATCATACTCTTCTACTTCCAGTCTTTCTTTTGGTTGTATTTTAGAAAGTTGTAATATAACTTCAGTCATCAGCTTCTCAACACCATCATTTGAAACTGCACTAATTACAAATATCTTTGCGTTATCTCCAACTTTAGACTTAAAATCTTCAATATTTTTGTCATCAACAAGCAAATCTGCTTTATTTAGTGCAATTATTTGTGGAAGTTTTGCAACCTCCTCACTATAAGACGCAAGTTCCTTGTTAATTTCTACATAATCTTGATATGGGTCTCTTCCTTCACTGCCAGAAATGTCTATAACATGAATTAATAGCCTAGTTCTTGCTATATGTCTTAAAAATTCGTGTCCAAGACCTAACCCTTGACTTGCACCACTAATAAGACCCGGAATATCCGCCATGACAAATGAATAATTATGCAAAGATACAACCCCAATATTTGGAGCAAGAGTTGTGAAGTGATAGTTTGCAATTTTTGGCTTTGCATTAGACACTATAGAAAGAAGTGTACTCTTTCCTACATTGGGGAATCCTACAAGTCCTACATCTGCCAAAGTTCTAAGCTCAAGTATAAATTCATACTCTTTAGTCTTGACCCCTTTTTCACTAAATCTAGGAGCTTGTCTAGTAGAAGTAGCAAACTTTGCATTCCCTCTTCCACCTTTGCCACCTTTAAGAATCTCAATTGTATCATCTACATTCATAAGGTCAGCCAAGACATTATTATTCTCAGCATTTCTAATTACTGTACCAGCAGGAACTTTAATAACTACATCTTCAGCACTTTTGCCATACCTGTTGCTTCCGCTTCCATTTTCGCCATTGTTTGCTCTAAAAACTTTCTTATAACGAAAATCCACCAAGTTTGTCAAATTCTTATCAGCTGTAAAAATTATACTTCCACCTTTACCGCCATCGCCACCATTTGGACCACCGTTTGGAACAAACTTTTCTTTCCTAAAAGCAACAGCGCCATCACCACCGTCGCCTGCTTTACATTTAATCTTAACTTTATCTACAAACATTTTATTCCCCTTTGTATTAAGGTTTATTTTATCTTCGTAAGTATATCTTAAATTTTCAAAATATACAATACTAATTTCATGATTTTTTGTATTATATTCTAAATTATTACACTAGAAATTATTATTTTTACCCGTCTTGCAATATTTTTGCAAAGCACAAGTGCTACAATTATAGCCAATCGCTTTACATTTATATCTTCCAAACAGCACAAGCAATTGATGTAACTCTATCCAATATCCTTGTGGAAACAACTCCTTCAATTTCTCTTCTACCACAACTGGATTATCTGAATCTACTAAACCTAACCTATTAGAAACTCTCAATATATGTGTATCTACAGGAAACGCAGGAATTTTGTAGCCCTCTGCTAATACCACACTTGCAGTTTTTCTTCCCACACCTGCAAGCATAATTAACTCTTCTATAGTTTTAGGAACTTGTCCATCGTATTTTTCAACCAAGTCTTTAGATAACGCAATTAAATTTTTAGACTTTATTTTGTAAGTACCGCAAGAATGAATTATCTTTTCCAAATCATCTACATTGGCTTTAGCTAAATCATAACAAGTTGGATATTGTTGAAATAAATTTGGTGTAACAAGATTAACTCTTTTGTCAGTACATTGAGCACTCAAAACTACAGCTACAAGAAGTTCAAAAATATTAGAATAGTTAAGTTCACATCTAACATCTTCAATCACACTTTTTAAACCATTATAAATATATAATAAATGCTTGTCCAAGTACTCCTCCAAGTATGAAAATATTCCTTTATTAATAAATTTTTACACAATTTGCATAATATTTAAAAAATACAATTTAATTCAATAAATTAAACACACTTATATTTTAACAAAATCAAAAATACATAGCAAGCAAAATAAAGTATAAACGAAAAGGAAAAAATTATATTTATACGCCATAATTTATAAATATACAATTATGAAATTTTGACATATGTCGCTCTATTAAAGCTTTTATTTTCTTTATAAATAACATATTTAGATGATAATTTAAGATAATTGATAGCAAACATTACTTTGTTAATGTCGTTATAATTAACTTTAAGGGAAAGACCACAAGAAATTGATAACTGATTAGGTGTAGGAATTATGACACCTTTTGTATTTGAACGCCTAAAATAATTATACAATCGCATTGTATCAGTTCTATTATTAAAAACTACTATTACACTACCCGCATTAATCACAAGTTATTCCTCCTAATTCATAATATTATTATAAAAGGACTCTTGTTAATTTATAGGAGAAAAAATTTATGATATATTTTGATAATTGCTCAACAACGCACAAAAAACCAAAGTGTGTTATCAGCGCTATAAACAAAGGTTTAAAAAAATACAATTATAACCCTGGTCGTGCAAGCTATGATAACGCAATAAAAGCAAATTTAAAGGTATTGAGATTAAGAGACAATGCTAGTCTTTTTTTTGGCACAGATTCAAGCTCAAACATTGTTATCACAAAAAGTTGCACAGAAAGCTTAAACATTGCAATTAGGAGTAATGTTAGATCTGGCGGACATATAATTTCTACCATTTTTGAACACAACTCTGTACTAAGAACACTAGAATTCTTAAAGCAAAACAATAATATTGTCTATACTCTACTCAAACCAAATAAAGACGGTTTCATTACAATAAATGAAATTGAAAAAAGCATTACACCAAAAACTTACATGATTGTTATAAATCATATCTCTAATGTTGTTGGAACAAAGCAAGACATAGAAAACATAGGAAAACTTTGTAAAAAACATAATTTAATCTTTGTTGTTGACGGAGCACAAAGCGCTGGACACACTGATATAAACATGCAAAAAATGAATATAAATTATTTAGCAATAGCTGGTCACAAAGGAGTATATGGCCCACAAGGAATAGGACTTCTTGTTTGCAAAAACGCAAAACCAGAGCCTTTACTTTTTGGCGGAACTGGAACTTATAGTGAGAAAGTAGAACAACCACATGATTTACCAGAAGGTTTAGAAAGCGGTACAATGAGTATGGCTAACATTATGGGACTTTCTAAAGGCATAGAATATGTTACAAAAAAGAGATTAAAAATAGAAGCTAAAATAACCAAATTGACAAATTATTTAATTGATAAATTAAAAAAGTTAGACAATATTGTTCTTTACTCTAATAGTAATAATTGTACTGGAGTTGTATCTTTCAATGTAAAAGGATACACAAGCAACGAAATTGCCACCATACTTAATAAGCACGGATTTGAAACAAGAAGCGGACTGCACTGTGCACCAAAAGTGCATGAACACTTCAACACTTTAAAAACAGGAATGGTACGAATTGGTTTATCTCATTACAACTCTATTAGACAAATCAATAAACTTATTAACACCCTTTCAAAAATTAATTAACTAAAAAATATTATGCAAATCTAACCAACCATATCCTTCAGAATTTCTATCACCATTGATTATCCTACAATTGTTGATCAATATTCTTTTAATTTGGTCTGGTGTATGATTTGGATATTTTTTAATAAGTTTAGAAACTACTCCAGCAACAATAGGAGTAGAAACACTAGTTCCGCTCATTCTTTCATAAAACTTTTTTGTAATAGGAAAATTACAAGACGAAATTACATCAACACCACTTACAATCACATCAGGTTTATAATTTGAAAGAATAGGGCCACGACTAGAGAACTCAGCTACTTTGAAACTGCTTATATTAAATTCGTCTCCAATTCTATTATCGTCTAAAGCTCCAACACTAATCACTTTCGGACTAGCACTAGGCGATTTGATTGTAGCCTCTTTGGGCCCGCTATTGCCACAAGCAGACACTACAACTACACCCCTATCCCATAGAGCTTCAGCACCTTGAATTAAAGGGTCGTTTTTCTCTAAAACATTGCTCCCAAAACTCATACAAACAATTTTGATATTATATTTATCAATATTATCATAGACCCATTGCATGGATTTAAGAATATTTAAAGCAGTTGTTTCCCCATTATTATCAAGTGCTTTAATGACAATAATATTTGAGCATTTATCAATACCACTATATTTATTACCAGACAATACCCCATTTCCAGCCAATAATGATGTTATAAAAGTTCCATGTCCGTTATCATCATAAATATAGTTTTTATCATTAACAAAGTCTATAAACTTTATTATTTTACATCTTTTTCCCAACATAAAATCAAGATGTGGATAAAGACCTGTATCGATTATCACAGTACTGAAATCGCCATATGCAATATCACAACCAACACCAATTATCTTTTTTGCAATATTCACCATAGTGCAAACCTTTGCAATTGATGAGATATGAACAACTACATCATAACCAGCCAGCCTATACATATCAGTAGTAGTCAACTTGCACGAAAGAGAATTAATTGAACTAAAGTATTCATAATCATTAATATTATTATCTTTGACAAAACTACTAATATTAGTTTTGTTGTCTAACCTTACTATACAATCTTTTTTTAAATTAGTTAATGCATTTATTCCAGTTAACAATACTTTATCTATCTTATTAAGCATATTATTTCACCATATTAATTAAACTATCAAATTTCTTTCTCTGCTCTTCACTGAGAAATGGAAACAAGGTTGATTTGATTGATTCAATATTTTTATCATTATAGACCCCTTTTTCTTTCGCACTTTGAGATTGCGAAAGAAATTCTTGCAACAACTCTTCTTGAGAATAGTTAGAATATTGTTCTAACTTTTCTTTAACATCATTTTCATTTATCTTGTTTGCATTATTATCTTTCTTTACTTTAGTTTCAATAGTTTCTTTTGCTTCTTCTTTAGATTTTTCAGTTTTACAAAAGTCTTTAAAATTCATAGGACTTTCCTTTTAGATAAAATTTTACTTATAATATTTATGTTAGATATTTTTTTTGTGTTAAAAAATATTCACACAAACTAACTCTTTTTCATAAATAAAATAAAAAAGGCATATCGTTAATGGAAAACAATCATAACCTTGAAAGTATAAAAAAAATGTATCCATATGGAGATTTCCCACATCAATATACAAAGAAACAAAAAGAGGCTGATATTAACAACCCCAAAGTCTTTAACTATTTCACTAACGACAAATTCGACAGCAAAACAAAAAATATGGAAGAAGAAAAAAAAGAGGATTATAAAAATAACAATTTAGATATAAGCAAAATATTACCACTTCTCACCAATTTTAAAAAAGGTGGCAGTAATCAAGACATGTTATCTACTCTTCTTCCTCTTCTACTTGGAAACAAATCAAAAGATTTTAATACTATATTAAAATTATTAAATAATAAAAAACAAGATAAAGTAGATATCAAAACAAATAATGAATTTCCTAAAACAAAATTCAAAAGTATTGATTCTTATAAAAGAATTGAATAAAAAATACAGTTAAGATAGTGCGACTTCCTATCCATTAACTGTACTTTTTTTATTTTAACCAAGACACAATATCATCAACACTTGCAAGTCCTGACATTTTTTTAACCATCTCACCATTCTTAAATAATATTAAAGTAGGTACTGAGACAATTTTAAACTCATTGGTAAGTTCTTCTTCAATATCTACATCTATTTTTTGAATTGTTAAACCATTAATATTTTTGTCGTGTAACTCTTCAATAACTTGTAATTGCATTTTACACGGCATACACCAAGTTGCAAAAAAATCCACCAACAAATATTCACTATCTTTTTTTATTTTTTCAAAATCGTCTATAGTCATATTGTATTCCTTTACTTAAAACATAATTATTAGTTATTTATTAATTTTTACTAATATAATTAACTAAATCATCAATTTTTATTCTCTTTTGCTCTCCAGTAGACATTTCTTTAACTGTTACTTCTTCCATATTTAATTCTTCATCACCAACAACAATAACAAACCTACAACCCAATTTATCAGCGTATTTGAATTGTGCCTTCAAACCTCTACTCATAAGGTCAGTTTCAACACCAATATTGGCATTTCTTAAGGTTTGAGCAATTTGAAGTACAGCATAGTTATTTTCAGTCGCAGTTGCCAAATAAACATCAACTTTTTCATTATCAGAGAAATCAAAACCTCTAGACTCTAAGAAAAGAATCAATCTCTCAATACCGATACCAAAACCAATAACTGGAGTAGCTTTTCCCCCCAACTCTTCCACAAGTCTATTATATCTTCCGCCTCCGCCTAAAGCAGATTGACCTGTTTGTTTATCTACATTTAGAATTTCAAATACAGTGCCGGTGTAATAATCCAATCCTCTAACTAGATTTGAATCTACTACATATTTTATACCCAAAGCATCAAGACCCTTCTTAATTGTGTCAAATTTACTTTGACACTCATCACACAAAGAGCTTGTTAGAGTTGGTGCGTCTTTTAACAACTCTTTACATTCAGCAACTTTACAATCCACCATTCTAAGTACATTCTTAGAATATCTAACTTTGCAATCTGGACAGAATTTATCCAACTTTGGCTCTACAAATTTCTTTAAATTCTCTTTATATGCTTTGTTACATACCTCACAACCCAAATAATTAATTGAAAATACAGGATTTAAATCAAAAGATTTATAGAAGTCATTAAGTAACATAAATATTTCCAATTCGCTCTCAGGATTGTTAGAACCAAACATTTCAACACCAAATTGGTGGTGTTCTCTTAGTCTTCCCGCTTGTGGCTTTTCGTATCTAAAACATGGTGTTTTATAGTACACTTTTAATGGCATTGGATTATTAAACAATCCATTTTCAACAAAAGATCTAACAACACCCGCTGTGCCTTCTGGCTTTAATGTAATACTTCTTTCTCCCTTATCTAAGAAAGTATACATCTCTTTATTAACAATATCACTACTATCACCAACACCTCTTACAAAAAGTTCTGTATGTTCAAATGTTGGGGTCATAATTTCTTTTAAATTATATCTTTTTGCTATTTTATCGATAACTTTATATACATAATGCCACTTGTAGCTCTCACTTGGCAAAACATCTTTTGTGCCCTTAGGAATATTAATCATATCAATTCTCCTTTTTTATTTTATCAAAATATTCGTTTATTTTATCACAAAAATCATTTATTGAAATCAAATCTAATTTGTGCACAGCCCTACTTGCAACAATAAATAATAGATTATTATCGTATTCGGTCTTATATACTTCTTTACTTGTATTATACGCTATAACATAATCAAACTCTAAACCCTTAGAATTAAAAGCAGATATAATACAAACTTTATTTTCTAGCAAATCTTTATTATTAGAAATTAGAGAAATATCAGTTATTTCATTCTTTAACCTAGTAAATAGTTCTTTAGCCTCTTTATTAGTTTTTGTAATAATTCCAATACTTGCAAAATTACTATTTTCGTTAATTAATTGCCTAATCTTAGATATCTCACTATCTTTTTCAACATTAATTAAACCTATTTCGTCACCACTTCTATGGACATATTCAATATTTCTATTTCCCGATAAATAAGCGAAAAATTTAGCAATTTGCATAGTAGACCTATAGCTCTTAGTTAGCACCATATTAGAAATTGAATTCTTAAATATTTTGCTATAATTATCTAAAGTATGCTTAGCACCCAAACTCTCAATCGACTGCGTTGTATCTCCAAGCATTGTTTTAGAACATGGATACAGCATATCTATAATTTTTAACTGCAAAGCACTATACTCTTGCATTTCATCAACAATCAAATGCTTAACCTTGCTATCCACACTATATCCAAATATAAACATTTTGATAAACCAAATTGCATAAGCATCTTCGTTCTTTATTCTCTTGCCACGCAATTTCATGTCAAGTCCTTGAGTTTCTAGAAACTCTAAATATAACTTAATAGGTTTTTTACAAGAAACAAAGGAAAACAACTTCTCAAAGATTTCAATTTTTAATTTTTTTAATGCGCCAACGCTTTTTACATTATAGAAATAATCCTCAACTAACGCTTCACTTATCCAACAAATCCTAGTAAATAAGTTTTGTTCTGAGTAAACATCAAAATATAATTTGTCAATTTTTTCTTTAGGAATAATAACTCCCATTACCATAAAAGACTTTGATTGAAAATTATTTGCGACTATCTTATAACAATAATTATTTAACGCCTCAAAGAATTCAAAAGAGGTCTTAGCTTTCCAATTATCAATTTGGCTTGAGTTATTAATAATTCTATCTATTTGTTCATATTTATTCTCAATTGGTGCAATATTGGATAGATTCTTTGCACACAAAATATCTAGAATAACTTTTCTCACATCCTGCTCTGCAAGTTCTGGCAAAACTTGAGAAATATAACTAGAAAACGCATTGTTATGCGACAGAACCAAAACAGAATCAGAATCTAGTTTACCTTTTAATTTATATAGCAAATATGCTATTCTATGCAACGCAATTGCTGTTTTTCCTGAACCTGCAACACCGTTGACAACTAAATTAACCCCCTCTGGACTTCTAATAATTGAGTTTTGCTCTGCCTGTATTGTTTGCACAATACTTTTCATAGAATTGGAACTATTTTGCCCAAGCGCATCTTGAAGCAACTCATCTTCGATTGCTATGTTAGTATCAAAAAAGTATTTTAACTTACTATCTATAATTTTGAATTGTCTCTTATTTAGAAGTTCAATATCAAGAGTTGAATTATCTGAAACAATCTTTGCCTTTCCTACTTGATAATCATAGAAAACGCTTGCAATTGGCGACCTCCAATCTAGCACAACAAAATTATTGTTCTCATCATTTAGAGTGTGCATTCCAATGTAATATTGTTCTTTTATCTTCGTATCGGCTGGCACAATATCTAATTTTGCAAAATACGGGCTATTAATCATATTCTTATAAGTAGCCACTTCTAATTTCATCTTCTCCAATTCTTGCAACTTCTGCTCTAAAGCGACTTGCATATTGGCAACATTTATGGCAGTTTCCTCACTCAAAGTATTTAAATCCATATCTTTCAAGGAATTTAAATATTTTTCATTCTCTATATTAAAAATTTTTTCAATATTTTCAGTCTCAACTCCGCTTATTTTTACAATTTCATTAAGTCTAGCAAGAGTTTCTTCTAAATATTTTTCTTCTATAATTTTTTCTTTTTGTTCCATAATCGCCTAATATATTATAAATATACTTTATAATGATAATTATAGCATATATACTTTGTATTTTACAAGCAAAAAATAAATTATAGATTTCTCAATAATTTAAAAAAATAAAGCACTAAAATTAATTAGCACTTTATAAATCTACTACTCCAAGCAAATAATCTATACTTTCATTAAAAAATTGCGAAAGTTTGATAAGCATATCAAAGCTACACTCTCTTAAACCATTTTCCCAATACGAAACTAATCTAACACTAACAAACATAGCTTCTGCTAACTGTTTTCGCGATATTCCTTTTTCTTCTCTAACTTCTCTTAATCTTTCTGCAAATTTATTCATACAAATATTTTAGAACAAATAGTTCGAAAATACTTGACATGGAACTTTTTGTTCTATATAATATAATAAACTAATTTATATTATATATACAGATTAGCTAAAAAAATCTATTGTATATCCAAAAAATATACAATAGACTTAAATTTCTAAAAACAAAAAATTTTTTTAAGCACCTTCTATCAACATTTTGTCGGCTACAAGTGCTATAAATTCGCCATTTGTTGGCTTTTCGTTATCAGAATAGACTTTGACACCAAATAAGCTATTAATATTCTCAATCTTTCCCCTATTCCAAGCAACTTCAATAGCATGCCTAATTGCTCTTTCGACCTTGCTTGAGCTGGTATCAAACTTTTTAGCGATACTAGGATATAATTTCTTAGTAATACTGTTAATTATCTCAGGAGTTTCAATTGCCATTTTTATAGCTTCTCTTAAGAATTGATAACCTTTGATGTGGGCAGGGATTCCCACAGTAATAAATATATTACTTAACCTTCCATCAAGATTCTTTATACTATTATCTATTTCTGATTGTGTTCCAAATTTTTGCGCCACTTTGTCAGATTTGATAATTTCTTCAATTCTTTGACTTAAAACAGCAAAATCATATGGTTTAATCATATAATAATCAGCACCCATGGATAACGCTTTTTGAACAAACGCCTCCCCTGAAACTGCAGATAAAACCAAAGATTTGACTTGTAAATCCTTTTCCTTTAGCTTTGAAAGTAATTCAAATCCGTCAGAATTTTTTAGCAGTATATCAGTAATTACTAAATCTATTGAATTTGTTTCTACAAATTCAATTGCCTCCTTAGAACTGCTAACGATTTTTCCCACTTCATATCCACCTTTGTTTTCCAACTGGTCTTTTAATGCTTGACCATCTTTTTCATTCGAGTCTACTATAATTACTTTAATTCCCATTTCGACCTCCGAATATTTCACTTTTTTCTTAAAGCAATACAAAAATCTTATATTAAATTCCATAATTTGTAAAATATTTCCAAATTATTTTTCACAAATATTTCAATAATTTTTGAAAATTTTGTCAATATGTGTCGTTTGTTTTTCTAATTTTTGCAGTATTTTTTATTTAAAATATGGCTA
>CAZVVP010000026.1:0-7182 GCA_964630515.1 uncultured Christensenella sp.
ATCTATATAAATATATTTTTTTTTTTTGTTTTTTTTTTATTTTAAATATTTTTTTTTTTTTTTTTTTTTTTAAAAATTTTTTTTTTTTTTTTTTTTTTTGTTTTTTTTTTTATTTTTTTTTTTGTTTTTTTAAAAAAGGGGGGGGGGGGGGGGGGTTGACTTTATTAAATGACATATGTTACAATTAAAATAAGAAGTATGTGGTGTTTGGGAGGCATAATTCATGAGTTTGTTCAAAGACTTAAAAAAGTTTATTAGAGAAAAGCAAGAAAGTTTTATGACAATAGATGAAATTTTGCGTAAAAGATATATAGAGCCAGAGCGAAAGGCAAAAGAATGGAGAGAAGCATTTGATGAAGCTACTGAAACTAATAACCAAGAAAGACTAAAACTATTGATAGGTTTTTCTAATGCTTATTGGAAGGAAGATATTCTTGATACATTTTTGGAAGCTTTTAGTCTGAATGCAGAAAATTTAAAACAGCCCTTAGACAAGAAAAAGGAATTTATAAATAAGTGTTTTGGAGACCAGCTTATTGAACTTAAATATGATGAAGAGACATGTTGTATAAAGACTAAAGATGTAGATATCCGTGCTATACGAATGGATAAATTATTTAATTTCAAAAAAGAAATTATTGCTGAGTTAGGGTCTATGGAAAGGAAGCATAAATGTCACGAAATGTCAAGGGTAATTGCGCACTTGATGCCAGATGAGGCTTGTGATATCGTGACAGGAAATGCATTTGAGTTGTGTGATAAAGGTAAATATTTACATAGTTGGGTAGAGATGGAATTGGAAGGAATAAATTTTTGTGCGGATTACACACAGAATTTATTGGTCGATAAAGAATCATATTACAAAATTCATCATATAGATGAAAGAGATATTTGTAGAATATCTAACGATGTGTTAAAAAGAGAAGATAATATTTTTAGAGCTTTAACATCTGTAAATGCATGGTATTCTAAAATGTATCTTGCGGACAGAGAAACTGCACTTAAATGGTACGAAATTGAATTGCAGCGTGGAACAATAACTGAAGAAAATGAAGTTGCTAACTGCATTAATGAGTAAAGAAAATAAACTAAGTTTAAAATAATTTAGTTTATTTTTTTTATGTTTATTGACATTGTTATGGATTTCTATGATATAGTCCTTAAAAATTTATTTTGATATCTTATAAAAAACTTTTATTAATTTATAAAACATAGTGAAATTTGCTTGACAAATAAGGGGGGGGGGGGTATGGTATCCTAAATGTAATCACAGTGTTTTGTGAAAAATAAAGGAGATATAAATTATATGCAAAATAAAAAAATTCTAATTACATTAGCTACAGTCTGTATAGCATTAGTAACTTGTGTTGCTGCACTAGTAATTGTTCTTGTTAGTGGTGGACAGTCCGCTAAATCTACAGTAACTGTTAAGTTTGTTGCAACAGATGTTGCTTGTGAGGTACAAGCTGCTTATTCTTTGCCTGATATGAAATTGAATGATTCAATTAATCAGACATATCAAACTTTTGGAGGAAAGTTGGTTATTGATGAAACTGTATCCTCAGGAGCAATGACGTCAACTGGTGAGATAGCTTTAAGCAAGGAATTTAAAAGAGTTGTTTTTCAATATGCATTTACAAATACTATGACATCTACACCTATGTATGTAGAATTAAAAGATTTGCCTGATAATGAAACAGAAGGTGAAGTCATTAAAAATGTTAATTTGAAGTATTATAACTCTTATCATAGTTTAGCTAAGCTACAAGATATAGAGGGTAATTTCATGGGTGCAAGAGCTTTATTCTGTGGTTATTATGATGATCAATTAGAGTCAGAACTTCACAAAGTAGTTGTTTTGCCACAAACAACCAAGTATATTTATATTGTTGTTACTATTGATCAATTAACAGAGAACGCTTCTTTTGAGGGTGAAATAGAGTGGAATCTGACAAGAGGGGCTGTTGTGGAGTCTAGTTATGATAATGGAAAATTAATCATGTTAAATGTATATGAGGGATGTGAAGTTACAGAAGCAGACCTTAATCATAGTACAGTTAATATAAGAAGTCTTGGTTGGTATACGGATAGTGATTTGACTAATAAAGTTGAATTTCCATATATTGTAGAGGAAGGTACATTTCTTTATTGTGATTATCTAATGGGTAATATAGCAGAAGAAAATCTATATGTTTATTCATCAAACAAAGCTTTATCTGTTGGTGGACCTTTGGTTATAGGAGCAACAAGTACAGTTGATGGATATACTCCTGTTACTTCCAGCGATACTACTTTAGTTATTCCAGATATGTTTGAGCTATCTGATGGAAGAATTTTACCAATAACAGAAATTCAACAATGCTATGATGAAAGTATTGATATTGGTATTTTAACTAACAATCAACATATCACTACTGTATATATTGGCAATAATTGTACGATAGTAGGTAGATTTTCTGATAGTACTAGTGTCCTTGAGGATATATACTTAGGAAAAGGAGTTATGTTAATAGCCACTTTTAATATGAATGTTCAAGATAATTTAAAGAATGTCTATATAGATGAAGGTTGTGGCGGTAATAATTGGGTTAATATGGCATCCGAATTTTTTGTCTCCGAAGTATCTGAAACGGTATTTGAAAGTGGTTCGTCTATTTTGAGTTATTTAAAGGGTATGGACTTTAATGCCCCTAATTGGATTGTAAAATTTGGAACAAGAGAAGCGAATATACCTTCTTATGCATAATTATCATTTAATGTATTAATTAATGTAAAAAAATTATTAAAGAAAAGATTGTGTTTGTTTAAACACAATCTTTTCTTTAGATATCTATAGATATGTTTGATAGGTATTTTGATAAATCTGTATTAAAAAATAATGTTTTTTAGTTAATAAAATATGCTAAGTATTTCTCAAAATTCTTATTGGTAGCGGGGGCGGGAAGTGGCTGAAGTGAAGCGGAAGTGTCGGGTAGGGTCCCGACTACCGGGGGTTCGAATAATGTAATTGTTCCAGTAGATAAAATCTACTGAAAGTTCCGCCTGTTATTAATGTAAGACAAAAAAAATTCAAACTAAAGCAAGTTTGAATTTAATATACTTTATTGGTAGCGGGGGCGGGACTTGAACCACGCGGCCTTTGGGTTATGAGCCCAACGAGCTACCAACTGCTCCACCCCGCGATATAATACATACTGACCTAAATCAGTATGCATATTTTACTATATTTAATACTCAAAAGTCAACACTTTTATGTTAATTTTATTTAATTTATATTAATTTCTGGAAAAACTATACCAAGTTTCGCCATCTTTCGCCATATTCATCACTTCATGCGCATACTCATCAAGATAAGTTTCTCTATCTTGATAATAATCTTTCTGTTTAGAATATTCTGCAATAGTCTCTTCTAGCGAAGTTAAAGTTTCATTTAATTCGCTATTTCTTTTTTCCAAATTACTCAAACTTACGAATTGAAAAATTAGAGTTATTGTTAGAAAAAATGCTAAACAAACAACAATTATTGAAATGATTTTTGCTTTTTTGCTAGAGTTTAACATAAACATTTACCTTTTTAGAATTGTTCCAAATTTAGATTTAGATAATACTTCTAATTTTGTTACAATCAAATTATATAACTTATGATAAAGTTTTGCAAATAATTTTCCTAATGTTTTTCTTTCGATAAAAATTCCAATTCCAAAGGTTAACACTAAGTATAGTCTATGTTCTCCATAATTGAGTAAATTTATTATGATTAGATACAAGCTAGTTGTTGCTAAACAATTCAAAATATCTACTATAATTCTTATTATTTTTTTATTTCCTAGCAAAATATTAATTGCAGACATAATTCCAATTATTATTCCGCAAAAAATACCAAAACCAACAAAAATTAAGGCTAGTATCCACTGAGGGTAGGTGTCTAACATTATTTAAACACCTTCTTGAATAAGCCAGTTTTTATATTTGTGCTATATTTGATGGTGTCAAACATTCCTTTCGCTTCTAATTCTCCAGTATCAACATTTAGTTTAGTTATATTAATGTTTTCTCCGGTTATTGTTAATTTTTTTCCGCTTGCTTTGAGCATTATTAGTTTTTCGTTAGTACTGTACACTTCTTGAACCCCGGTCAAAGAAAGGCTAGTTTGGTTGTTTAGAATTATTGATGAAGAGTTAAAACCTTTATCTTCTTTGCCAAAATTTAGTTTATTTTCCATACAATATCTCCTATATAAATAATATATCTCTATATTGTATGTAAACATTTATCTGTATTATGTTTTTTTCGACAATATTTAAAACTTTGTATAGTATAAAAGTAAAAAAATATGTCAAAATTTTGTTATGGAATTGCTATTAATAAGAGGATTTTTTACTATTATGCAAAGATTTATAATGTTAGTTATTTTCTTGGTTTTTATGATATTTTCGGTGCAAACAAGTTCGCTTATATATAAATTTGATTATACTGACAGTAAGGTTGATTTAATAAGCTGTTCTTATTTCGATATAAGCGAAATACAATGCGGAAATTTCTATGTAGTACATAACAATACAACATCAATTCTTAACTTTGGGGAAAGTATAATTTTGCAAGAAGAATTAGATGTTTCAAAATGTTTAGAAAATAATAATTGTGAATTGATTTCACAAGATTATTTAGAAGAGCAAGATTTAACTTTTTATTTATTATATGATTCGAATTTGCCTAAATATAAAGTGATAGATAACAAGAAATATAACTTGCAAATAGCAGTAAAAAATAATTATACAAAAATTGGTTATCCTGCAATATTCGACAGTTTTTGATGTATATAAGAATATTTTTCGTAAATAATTGAAGCATAGATATCAGTAATGAAGGAGGATATTCTTAAAATGAACAATGATTCAAAAAAACAAACGATAAAAAACTTTTTCAAAGAAAATATTTATTTTTTTATACTTGGTGGAGTTGTATTACTATTTAGCTTAATTATAATAATAGCTTCAGTTTCTTCTACAAAGACTGATAATACGGTAAATACGCCGATTGATAAAGAGCCTGTAAATAGTGCTATAACTTATTATTTGCCAGTAGTAGATGCGTCTGTTATCAAAGACTATTCAGATTCCGAATTACAATATAACGCTACACTTAATCAATGGGAAGCGCATAAATCTATCGATTTTGTAGCAAGTAGTGGAAGTGAAGTTAGAGCTATTACTAGTGGAGTTGTATTAGATGTTTACAGAAATTATTTGGAAGGAAATGTTGTAAAAATTCAACATGATAATGGTCTAATTAGTGAATATGCATCATTAGACGAAGATGTTAAAGTTGAGAAAGGCGACAGCGTTTCTGCAAATGCTGTGATTGGTTATGTTTCTGCATCTGCAAATGCTGAAGCTGAAGATGGTGCTCATTTACATTTTACAATGTATGATGAAGAGGGTAAGAAAATTGACCCAGCAGGTTATTTAAATATTTCAGCAAAATAACATACGAAAAATTACTTTACTTCTATTAAAAATATTTGTATAATTAATCAGTAACTAAAAATATAGGAGTGAAACAATGAGTAAAGATATTAAAGAAATGTTAGCTAAACAATTAAATATTGATGTAGCAAAAGTTACAGAGGACAGTAGAATTGTAGAAGATTTGGGTGCTGATTCTCTAGATGTTGTTGAATTATTAATGACTTTGGAAGATGAAATGGGTATTAGCGTTTCAGACGAAGAAGCTCTTACATTAAAGACTGTTGGTGATATCCAGAATTTAATTAATTCTAGAAGCGAACAAGAATAAGAAAAATTTATAAAGGTGGCCAAACAACTTGGTCATTTTTTTTGTAAAATTGAGACTAAAACAATATAACTTATATAAATTTTATGATACAATAAAATAGATAAATTTTATGAAGGTCTTTATGTTAATGGATATTGTTAAGATAAACAAAATAGATACAGAAGCTTGTGGCGTTGCTAAACTAGAAGATAGAACAATCCTTGTAGAAAGGACTTTGCCAGATGAAGAGGTGGAAATTCTTTCTAAGGAACAAAAAAATAAATATGATATCGCTGTAGGTTATAAAGTCTTAAAATTTAGTGAAGCAAGAGTTAAGGCTCCTTGTTCTTACTATGAAATCTGTGGTGGTTGTTCTTTGCAACACGCAAATTGCAATTTTCAGAAAAGTTTTAAAATAGATAAAGTGGAAAAAGCATTAAAGCATATTTCAAATCTAAATGTTAAAATTTCTGAATTTGTAGATAGTGATAAGAAGCTTGGTTATAGAAACAAAATAGTATTTGCTGTTAAGGATTTTCTTTGTGGAATGTATGAGGATTCTTCTAATACTTTCCATGAGATAGGGGAATGTTTGCTCATATCACAGTCGTTAAATGGAGTGTATCAAATAGTTGCTAATTGGGTAAAAAATTACAAAATAGATATTAATCATTTGGCATTAAGAGAGATTAAAGACAAATACTCAATTGTTCTAATAGGTGAGAAAAAACCTAATATTGATTCATTAGTTAAATTTTTAGATAAAATAATCAAAGATAAATACCAGATAGTTTTTAATAGGAATAGTGCGTACAAAGATTTAATTACAAATAATTTAGAACATCTATATGGTATAGATATAGAAGATTATAATTTTGGCATAGTTTATCCAGTTAGTGCCAATACTTTCTTGCAAGTAAATAAGGAAGTAAGTGATAAATTATACTTGGAAGTGCAACATCGAATAGAGAATGAAGTTGTTATCAATGCATATAGTGGGGCAGGGTTATTGAGTGCAATCCTTTCTAAGAAATCAAAGAAAGTCTATGGGGTAGAAGTTGTTAGAAATGCACATTTAAATGCTGAAAAATTGAAAAGAAAAAATAACTTAACCAATCTTACTAATATTTGCGGAAAGTCAGAAACAGAAGTCCCAAAATTATTAAAAAAGCATGATAGTATAACTTTGGTTCTAGACCCGCCAAGAAAGGGTGTGGATCCCAAACTTCTAAATTTGATTAATAATAGTAAGAATATTGACAAAATTGTCTACATATCTTGCAGTCCTAATAGTCTTGCTAAGAATTTAAGAGAACTACATAATTTTGAGATAAAAGATATTAAATTATTTGATATGTTTCCCCAAACAAGCCACGTTGAAACTCTTGTTTGCTTGCAAAGACAAGA
>CAZVVP010000026.1:7282-18012 GCA_964630515.1 uncultured Christensenella sp.
CCGCCTGCGAAAGGCAAACATATACTTGAGAAAATGTCGAAGGATATATGTTTCCCCAAACAAGCCACGTTGAAACTCTTGTTTGCTTGCAAAGACAAGAGTTGAGATAGGGAATTGGTTTCGCCGCCTGCGAAAGGCAAACATATACTTGAGAAAATGTCGAAGGATATATGTTTCCTCAAACAAGCCACATATAAACTCTTGTTTGATTGCAAAGACAATGGTTATGAGAATATATATTGATTAATTATATAGAAATTTAATATTAAGAAGATAAAAAAACACATTGTAGCAATTGAAGTGAAAATTTATAAATGTTTGTTTGCTTCAATTTCAAATCAATGTGTTTTTTTGTTACATTTCTTTTTCATCAAATTCTGATTCAGCGATTATTTCTAATATGTCATTTTTAATTGGATGATCAGTGTATGATATATCTGTATTGATAAGAGGATAATTGACAATTATGCTATCAAGATTATTTAAAGTTAATCTTTGTTTACGAAAAGGAGTATCGAATTCTTTAACAAATTGCATATGTTCTTTAAAAGATTTGCCATCTGCTTGAATTTTGTTAATATCCGCTGGTAGATATCCGTCTAAATAATAATTGTCAGACGTGTTTGTTTTTCTGTTATATACACCTATATATGTTGTTAATTCTACTGGTTGACTTTGTAGATATTCTTTTATAGCTTCTTTTGGTGAGTTTTCTATTCCTGTGATGAAGTCGCAAGAAGAAGTTACCCATACTTTTTCATTTCTTTCGTTGTGATATTTTACAATGTTTTTAATTAATGTTCCGTATTGAACAGGCACTGATATGTGGCTTAGTTCTTCTATATTATTAGAAATCTTTTTTACTTTTTCTTTATAAGGTGATACAGCATTTTCATGTTCTGTGTTCAATTTTTCAATAGTATCTTGAGCTGTTTTTAACTCATCTTGTTCTTGTTTAAGTAATTTAATTATTGTATCTGCGGTTTTTCCCATAAGTATTTTCTCCGTTGTTTTTTACATTTCTGATTCTTGATTTTTAGTATATTCAGATAATCTTACTGCTTCAAAAAAATCAATATTGCTTTCAGATGATACATTTTTCATTGTTTTGTAGGAAATGTTTGTTAGTATGTCGTCAGGATTATCAAACTTTAATTCTGAATAATAACCAGAATTCGCGACTGAAGCTTTACTAATTAGTGAATTGCCATCTGCTTGAGTGGAGTTGAAATTTGGTAATTTGGCATAGAAGCTATATAATTGAGAATTGTTTTTGCCTTCTTCAATTTTTAAAATATTTACAATTAGACTACAAGATCCAAGTTCTGGTCCATAATTTGGTGAAACTAAATCCTGTACTGTAAGTTCTTGAGGCTCATTGTAGAAAGGTGCATATTTTCTAATGCTTGTGTGTATATCAAATATGATATTATCTCCATTTGCCTGATGCAATCTAATTAATTCGTTTTTTAAATCACCAAATCTTACAGTTATTTCTTCAAAATCATAACTATCAAGTGCGTCAAGTGCTTGTGTTACATTTTTTCTAAAAGGAGTTATTTGTGCATAAATTTCTTTTATTTTTTCTTCTTTTGTTTTTATTTTTTCTTCATTTTTTGCAATAATTTCACGTTTTTCATGTATTCTGTTCATTAATTCATCAAATTTGATCGACATTACTATAATTTCCTTTTTGGTCTATATAATTTCTTTTTTTATATTATTGAAATATTTAGGTGTATATCATTATACAACAACTTAGATATAGAAGTCAATACTCAAATTTTTTAATGCTTAGGAGTTTTTATTGAATGATGGAACAAAAAACTAAAGTTATGAGTGTGATTACGCTAAATAAATGATTTGCTAAAAGAGAAAGTGAATTTAGAAATACAAAGAAAAGATAAATTAAGTGCATTTAATGTGAATTCTTGATATATATTTTGAAAAACTTTTTTGTTTATGATACAATCATTGTTGAGGTAGAGTATAAATATGAAATACAAAATATTTGAAGCTGATAAAGATAAAGGATATAATTTTTCCTTTATATTGTTTACACCAGATAGAGTTGAGAGTGGGGCTAAGATATTTGTAGAAGGCGCTAATTCTGAGGATTATGAGAAAGATGGACAGCAGTCTTACGATGCTCAAGTAAAATTTGCAGAAAATGAAACAAAGAAGTTAATGATAGAGCAAGATGGGGGTAAATTTAATAGGGCGTATTTGTATCAACAGTTAAATTGTCCAGTAGTTATTCCTATAATAGAAAGATGCGATAATGATTATCAGGGTGAGTTTTATACGCAAATGTTAGGCAAAAATGTTGTCAAGCAAAAATTTGGAAAATTTGCAAACTTATCTAAGCAAGTTGTTAATATGGTTAACTTTGTAAAAGGTGAGTATCAAAAAAAGTGTGTAGTGATGCAAGAGAAAAATGGACTACTTGGATTCTCCGCGTCAGGTGTATTTGCTAGTAGGATGATGTTTGCTGAACCGGAGAGTTTTGATACTTGCATATCTATTTGTTCTAATGCTGTTCAGCCATTGCCAGTAAATAAAATAACAAAGAAACATTTTTTGTCTAAAGAAGAAATTTCTTTGCCATATCCATTAGGTACTGCTGATTATGAAGAGTTATTTGGTAAAAAATTTGATATAGATGCTTATTCAAATGCAAAACAATTATATATTGTAGGCAAAGATGAGCCAAATAGTGACTATGATATAGCTAAGAAAGATAGGCTTCATGACAAAGAGACTCAAGACTTGTATATGAGAGTATATGGGGATTGTGGAATTCAAGATAGACAAAATAAAATTGCTAGCTTTATGCAAAATAGAGGTTTTGATAATGTTTCTTGCCTTGTATCAGAAGGTGGTCATGCCTTAGATGGCAAAGGAAGAGATATAATTGACTTTGTTAATTCTGTAATGATTAGAGAACAAGAACTTGGGGAGTAAATACTTTACTTAATGCAAGTTAGAGAGTAAAAGATTGAACTGACAATGTAGTCTTATTCCTGTGTAATGAATATGTTAGGGCAATTATACAGATATAATTTTGATATATCACTAATCAAAAATTATATAAATTTAAACTTTAGGTGGACAAATGTCCACGAAACTCCACGCCTTATAAAATATTATAAATAACAATAAATGACCTATAGACATTAAAAAAGATAATAGAATCTAATAAATTTGTTAAATTTAGATATTTAAGATGATTACAAATTAATATAAGTTATGGTAATAAATTATCTATTTACTTACAATTAATATAGAGACTTTGGTGGTGTTGGAGAAGTTTAGGTAGGAGAGAAAAATGGAGAAGAATGTAGTTTATCATGGAAGTAGTAAAAAAGGTTTGAAGAGATTAGAACCTTATGAGTGTAAACATGGCAAACCTTATGTATATGCAACAAAAGATATTGTTACAGTTTTGTTTTTTGCTGCAAAAGGACAAGGAATGTTTGATGGTTGGATAGGAGAGCTAGATGGAGTTCCAACGTATTATGAAGCTTATCCTAATGCTTTAAAAGATAGGTATTGGGGCAAATCTAGTTATTGTTATATCTTGCCAGCCGATACTTTTACTAACGCGACGGGAGATCCATGTGAAGTTGTTAGTGAAACAGCGGTAGACATCATTAGTTGTAATGAAATTAAAGATGTGGGCTTAGAATTTGAAAAGCTGGAAAAAGAAGGTAAAATAAAAATTGTTAAATTTAATACAAGTACAGAAAACACAAAAGAAATATGTGAAAAAAGAGCACTAAATATATTAATTGACAGAGGATATTTTAAGGGAAAGAATTTTCGCCAAAGAGAGTGGGCTAGTAAATATTACAAAGATATGATTGAGGGTTATTTGCAACAAAAAGACATAAGCTAGAAGTTAAAAAAGCTTATGTCTTTTTGTTAAGCAAGGATTGATACTGCTAAAGAACAATATACTACAAGTGATACAACATCAATTATAGTTGTAATAAATGGGTTAGCAACAACTGCTGGGTCAAGATGTAATTTCTTTGCAAATAGAGGTAGTACGCAACCAACTAATTTTGCGATAATTATTGTAAGGGTTAATGCTATTGAGATTATTAGACACCTAATTGGTGTGTAGTCGGATATTTGGAAAAGCAAATTATCCAAAAGTAAAAGCTTTGCAAAACAAGCAATTCCTAAGGTAATTCCAAGTAAAATTGACACACGGAGTTCTTTCCATACAGCTTTAAATAAGTCTTTGGTTGTTAATTCGTTAACTGCAAGTGACCTAATAATTGTAACAGATACTTGAGAGCCAGCATTTCCGCCTGTTCCCATAATCATAGGAACACAAGCAAAAAGCACAGAGCTAATTGCACTTAACTGCGATTCGTAGTTATTAATTATTAAAGCAGTAAATGTAGAACTAACCATTAGTAGCAGTAGCCAAGGCACACGATTTTTCCAAATTTCCCAAATGCTAGTTTTTAGATAAGGCTTGCTAGATGGCGTAATAGCTGCCATCTTAGAAATATCTTCATCAGTTTCTTCATCAATGACATCTATTGCGTCATCAACTGTAACAATTCCAACTAATCTTTCTTCTTCATCTACAATTGGTATCGCCATAAAGCCGTAATTAGATATCTTTCTAGAAACTTCTTCTTTATCGTCTAGAGTGTGAGAATATATTACATTTTCATTCATTATGTTCTCAATTGTTGTATCGTTATCTGCGACCAATAACTGTCTGACAGATACATAGCCAAGAAGTTTGTTAGTTGGGTCTGTTACATAGCAAGTATAAATAGTTTCTTTGTCTATTGCTGTTTTTCTAATTTTTTGAAAAGCTTCAGACACTGTCATTATGGGTCTTAAGTTTACGAACTCAACCGTCATGATACTTCCAGCACTATCTTTAGGGTATTTAAGAATGTCGTTAAGAATTTGTCTTGTATTGCTATCACTATGTGACAAAATTCTTTTTACAACATTTGCTGGCATTTCCTCAATTATATCTGCCATGTCATCAATAAATAACTCATCAAGGACTAAAGTAAGTTCTTTATCTGTTAATTTATTAATTAATTTTTCTTGAGTGTCTGTATCAAACTCAACAAAAGTATCTGATGCTAGAGTTTTAGGAAGAAGCCTAAAAACAATCAGCAAATGTTCATCAGATAATTTTTCTAATATTATGGCTAAATCCAATTCGTTTATGCAAGAAAGAATGTTCTTTAGTCCACTATAATTTTTAGTTAAGATTAATTCCTCAACTTTTTCTTCTGTGATTACTTGTATTAATTCATCATGAGAAAGTTCATCTATGATGTCATAGTTAATACTAGTATTGCCTATAAGGTCGGCAATACCTTTGTAATTTTTTTCTTCTATTAAATTTTCAATTTTCTTTTCCATTGCTATTTTTTAGTCAATAAAAAAGACTAGCTAAGATTTTCTTAAGTTTAGCAAGGCAAACAAGCCATGCTATTCCGCCCGAGATAATCTTCGCTTACACTTTGTCTTTCCACGACTTGTCCTCCTTTATTTTTATCGTTGCTTTATTGTATTAGTATATGAAATTTTTGTCAAGATGTTTCTTATAATTTTTTAATTAATTAATTTGATAAAATCCTATAAACTATGCTACAATCTGTCTAAGTAAAACTCAGGAGAAAAAAGATGGCAGAAGTGATATTAGTTGATATATTTGATAACGAACTTGGTGTTGAGGAAAAATTTGAGGCACATAAATCAAAGAAACTTCATAGAGCTTTTTCTTTGTTTATAGTAAGTGGAGATAAGGTTTTAATACAAAAAAGAGCAAGTGGAAAGTATCACTCAGCGGGAAAATGGGCAAACGCTTGTTGTTCTCACCCAAGACCAAATATGTCGATTGAAGAATCTGTTATAGATAGAACAAAAGAGGAACTTGGAATAGAAATAGTTAATCCTATAAAGTTATTTGATTTTATCTACTATAGCGAATATAACAATGGCCTTACAGAATACGAATTGGATAATGTATTTCTTATAAAAAGACATTTTGATAAGTTTAACCTAAACAAAGAAGAAGTAGAACAGGTTAAGTGGGTTAATATAGATGAGTTAAGTAAAAGCTTAATTACAGAGCCTAGCAAATATTCTACTTGGTTTCTTAATTGTGCACCAAGAGTAATTAATATGTTAAAAAATAATAAGTGCTAAAATTTATTTGTAATTAGCTTATTTTTTGCTATAATTTCTTTGTAACTATGGAGGGCTTATGAGAATAAAGATAAAGCAGTTAAATAAATTCTTCAATATGTCTTTGTCTTTTTTCACCCCTCATAATTATTAGAAACATTTGCCAACTTTTGACAAATGTTTTTTTGTTTTTAGATATAAAAAAAGGAGAAAATTAATGAGCAAATATGTATTCGTAACAGGTGGAGTTGTGTCAAGTTTAGGTAAAGGTATTACAGCTGCATCACTAGGTAGATTACTTATTAATAGGGGACTCAAAGTTACTATTCAGAAGCTAGATCCATATCTTAATGTTGACCCAGGAACAATGAGCCCTTATCAACATGGTGAAGTTTTTGTTACAGAAGATGGCGGAGAAACAGATTTAGATATTGGACACTATGAAAGGTTTCTTGATTTAAATTTTCACAAAAATTGTAACTATACAAGCGGAAAAATTTATTCTAGCATTATTTCTAAAGAAAGAGCTGGAGATTATTTGGGAGCAACTATTCAAGTTGTCCCTCATGTAACTAATGAGATTAAAGCCGCAATGCGAAGTGTTGCTAGTGATGATATTGATGTTGTTATTATAGAAATTGGTGGTACTGTTGGGGATATGGAAGGAGAGCCTTTCTTAGAAGCTATTAGACAGTTTGAGAGGGAATTGGGATATAACAATTATGTACATATTCATACAACTCTACTTCCTTATTTGGGTGCTGCTAAAGAAATTAAAACCAAGCCTACACAACATAGTGTTAAACTTCTAACTTCATTAGGATTGATGCCAGATATCATTGTTTGTAGAAGTAATGCAGATGTTGAACTTACTAAAGAATTGAAAGAAAAAATTGCAATGTTTTGTAATTTAGACTCCCTTGATTCCGTTATTCATAATCCAGATTGCAAAAGTATATATGAAGTGCCTATTGTTTTGCATAATCAGAACTTTGATGATGTTGTTTTGGAAAAATTAAAGATTTCCGCACAAGAAACAGATATTTCAGATTGGAAACAAATGGTAGATACTTTTAATGATAAATCTTTACCAGAAATTAAAGTCGCAATTGTTGGAAAGTATACAATGGTGCCTGATGCATATATTAGCGTTACTGAATCAATAAAACATGCTTGTTTTGCCAAAAATGTTTCTGCTAAAGTTGAAATAATAGATAGCGAATTAATTGAAAAGGAAGGTGCGGAAAAATATCTTAAAGATATGCAAGCTATAGTTGTCCCTGGTGGATTTGGAAATAGGGGAACTGAAGGGAAGATTCTTTCTGCCAAATACGCAAGAGAAAATAATATTCCATATTTAGGCTTATGTCTAGGTATGCAGATTGCAGTTATTGAATTTGCAAGAAATGTTGCAGGACTTAAAGATGCAAATAGTATAGAACTCAACGAAACTACACCTCATCCAGTTATTCATGTAATGGAGGACCAGAAGATAATAACTCAGAAAGGAGGTACTATGCGATTAGGTGAATATGCATGTAAATTAGCCAAAAATTCAATTTCGCATACCTTATACAAAGAAGAATTAATCAAAGAAAGACATAGACATAGATACGAATTTAATAATGAATATAGGGCAATATTAGAAGAAAAAGGTCTTAAGATTACAGGTGTTAATCCAGATGCTGATTTGGTTGAAATTGTAGAGCTTCCTAATCACCCATTCTATGTTGCAGTACAGTTCCACCCAGAATTTAAGAGTAGACCCTATAGACCACATCCATTGTTTAAGGGGTTGATAGAGGCTGTATTAAAGGATAATAAGTAATATTATAATATATTAAATAAAAAAACGAAAGTAGAGTTTTAACCATAACTTTCGTTTTTTTGTGGTGTTCAATTAATATAAAAAAGAGTACTTATTTGTTTATATGAAAAGATAAATTATTGTATCAGTGTAATTATGAGGATAGGGTTATTTGTATTTTTTAAGGGTATTGACAATCAATTTTAACCATGTTACAATATTTGTAATTGGAGAAATTTATGAATAATTTTTTATTAAATCAGATAGTGAGAAATCAAGCTGATTTATGGCTTAAAGAAAATCCACTTTTTCTTAATGGTCAAGAAAAACAAAAATTTTTAATTGGATTGCAAGATTATCTTGAAAATAAAAGTATTGCCGTAGATGATGAGGTTTTTGATTTTTTGGTACAAAGAAATCTTGTTGATAATAAGCCAAGAGAAGAAACTTTTATAAAGTATTTAATAAATAAATATAGAAGTCTAAATAACCTTAACGTATTAGATGTCGGGGCTGGAAGGGTATGTTCTTTGTCTAAATCTATCACCAAACAAGGTGGAAAAGCAACAGCGTTGGATGTAATAATTAGACTTAATAATGACAATATAAGACAATCAAATATAACAGCTATAAAAAAATTATTTAGATGTGATGAGTTCTCTAAAAATGGAGAAGGAACAAAGATTGATAAATATGATTTAATTGTAGGACTTGAACCGTGTGATGCAACTGAGCATATAATAAGACAATCTTTGAAATATGACAAACCGTTTGATGTAAATCTTTGTGCTACACCTCACAAAGCCTTGAATGGTGAGACATTTAGGACATATGAGGAATGGTATAACCATTTAGCGAATATCTCTAAAGAAGTTTCTATTATAGAAAACGATTGTGGCTTTGTTGCTACAAATAATAAAACTTTAGAATTGTAAAAATTTTCAATCCATTTGTGTATTAAAAAAGATATACTATTTATTACAATATAGTATATCTTTTTTTGTTTCTGTTATTTAAATTATGAATATTGTCTATTTGATAAAAAAGAAAAACTTGTATTAAAAGAAGTATATATAATATAATTTTAATCAAAAATCAAGATTGTTTAAATTAAATATATCATCATCAAAGAATTCTGTAAGTGAAATATTTAAAGCGTTACAAACTTTCACTATAGTTGAAAATCTTACATCTGTATTTACTTCGTTAAATATATATCTTAGTGCAGAATGCGTAAGACCTGTTTCTTTTTCAAGTTTATATTTTGATATATTTTTTTCAGCCAAAAGTTTACTTAACTTTAAAGCAAAGGCTCTATTTAAATTCATATTACACCTATTTATATTATTCTCATTTAAAAAAACTTTATTTAAGTGAAATTAATTGCACTTATTACTTGACATTGTAATATAATTTGGTTAATATATAAGTGAAGTGGTCTGCCCTTACTGTCACTTAAAGTGGAAGGAATTGAATGAGTACGAATGAAATAGAATTATAAAAAAAGAACTCTATTCTAATAAATAAAGTTCTTTCTAATTATGGTAATTATGGTTTAAAATCTTTCTATTTATTATTAATTAATTATACTTTCTAAATTCAATTCTTCTTCAAAGTCAGGAATAAAGCATTCATCAGCACTTTCTATATCTTGCATAAAGCCGTTAAGTCCTAAATTTTGACATTTTGTTAAGACTCTTTTGTACTCCAACTTCTTTAATTTGCTATTTATTTCTGGAAATTCACTTGCTCTGAAACATGGAACATATTGGCTCATAAGACTAATTAGGGTAGTTGGAATATTTTCTTTAATCCAGTTTAGAATATCTATTGAGTCATTTGTGTTATTAGGCAAAACTAAATGTCTAACGATAATTCCCTTTTTCATAATATTGTTTTCTATTATGTCTTCTTTTATATATTTTCTAGCATGCAGGATATTTCTTGTTGCGACAGCAAAGTAATCTTTACACTTAGAGTATTTTTGACTCAAAGCATCATCTTTGTACTTTAAATCAAATAGAAATATATCTATATAGTCTTTTAGTTTTTCTATAGTAGAATGTGATTCGTAAGAATTGGTGTTCCAAACAATCGGGATTGAAGGCTTGTATATTGTAAGTGCTTTGATTATTTGGTCAGTATAATGAGTTGGGGTTACTAAGTTAATATTATGTACACCTTTATTTTCTAAATACTTTATTATATGTACAAGGTCGTCAACACAAATCTTTGTTCCTTTTCCTTCATGACTAATTTGATAATTCTGACAAAATACACACTTTAGATTACAGTTGCTAAAAAAGATAGCTCCGCTTCCTTTGTTTCCAGAAATTACTGGCTCTTCCCAATGATGAACCATAACTTTCGAAATTTTAATCTTTTCGCTTGCATTACAAAAACCAAGATTTCTACTTCTATCTATATTACAATTTCTACTGCATAAATTACACTTTTTCATAATCATATAATAGTACTTTAAATCTATTTTAGTCAAATATTTTATTCTTCTTGTTTATACATTTTATGATTTTTTCTGTTATTTTTTCTAAATTTAACAAAAAAAACATTAAAAATCTTACAAATTTACATTAAAAAAGTGTACGATTTTTTTTCTTGTATTTAATATTTACTGTCATAGCGTTGTGGTTGGAAAAGATGCTTGATATGATTTCTATTTTATTAGATTTACTGAGGTTTGATCTGTGGCCCCAGATGTGGTCTATCCTGGAGAATGTTCCATGTG
>CAZVVP010000027.1:0-17305 GCA_964630515.1 uncultured Christensenella sp.
GGACCCACTGATTAAGAGTCAGTTGCTCTACCAACTGAGCTAAGGAAGCATATATATAAACAAACTAAAATTTATTAAATCTTAGTTTGGACATTAGATAGTATATATCAAAAATATACATTTGTCAACGGTAAAATTAATAATTTTTTTAAAAATATTTTTTGCGGAAATAAATCAGTCTTAGTTATGCACATTTTAGTACATTTTGTGTATAACTCTTTTTTAAAAAATTAAATTTATTTTTTTAGTTTTTGCAATTGACAAGTGGATTTATCGGGTATACAATAACCTTACACTTTACTAGTTTCATACAATGAAATATTGCTAATATTTGAGGAAAAACATATGGAGTTTATCAAAAAACTGTTTATCAAAGATTACAAAAACATAGAAGACAAAAATGTCCGATTTCGTTATGGTGTTGTGGCAGGTATAATTGGAATTATAAGTAATTTGATTCTATTTCTAACAAAAATATTTATTGGTTTTGTTAGTGCAAGTATTACAATAATCGCAGATGCGATTAATAACCTATCCGATATGGCAAGTTCTTGTATCGTAATATTTGGATTTAAACTTTCCTCTAAACCTGCAGATTCTGAGCACCCCTTTGGCCATGAGAGATATGAGCAAATCATGGCACTAATTGTCGCAGTCATTGTTACAGCAATAGGAATTTTGCTTGCAAAAAGCTCTATAGAGAAAATTATCTCTCCAGAAGATGTCCTTGTTAATATCTGGACTTATATAATATTAGTAGCTTCAATATTAATAAAATTCTTCCAAATGATGCTTTATAACAACTTTGCCAAAACCATTAACAGCAAAGTCCTAAAAGCTAGCAGTATCGATAGCAGAAATGATATTATCACAACTTCCTCCGTCCTACTTGCAATAATTATTATTGATTTGGTTGGAGATATAGGATTTAGTATTGACGGAATATTTGGACTTATTGTCTCAATGTTTATCATAATTTCTAGTTTCAATTTGCTAAAAGAAGCCATAAATCCACTTCTTGGCGAAAGACCAAATGAAGAATTTGTGGAGAAGTTAAGAGCCAAAATTTTATCCTATGACGGAGTTCTTGGGATACATGATTTTGTCATTCATTCCTATGGTGCTAACAAATTCTTTGCCAATGTCCATGTAGAAGTTTCAAGTAAGGTTGATGTAATGATATCCCATGACTTAATAGATAATATTGAGAGAGACTTTAAAGAAAACCTCAATATCGACTTATCAATCCATATGGACCCGATAGAAGTAGATAATGAAGAAGTATCCACCAACAAAGCAAGGGTCGAAGAAATCTTGCGCGACATAGACCCAGCATTGTCTTTGCATGATTTCCGCATGGTGATTGGAGAAACTCATACAAATATTCTCTTTGATGTAGTTGTGCCGTTTGATAACAACATAACTTTGCAAGAAATTAATGATGTGCTAACTAATGCCTATATAGATATGGACAAAAAATATTATTTTGTAATAACCCTAGATAGAGAATAAAATAAGCGGGAAATATTATCCCGCTTGTTTTATTAAAATATGTTAATAACAATTTTTTTCTTTTTTAAGGCGTACTGATAGGCAAGTTCAGTTCCACTTTTTCTTTGTCTTGGAAGAATGTCGTTCTTGGACTTTTTTGTCTTTGGTAAATATTCTGGATTATAATAGAATATACAAATATCACTAGAATCAATTAAGATTTGGTTTCTCTCCACATAAACATTTCTTCCAGCATTGATAATTGATTCTGGAAAATATGTTTGTTCGTAATGCTCTAGGAGAAAATCTTCGTAATCCTGGCTAATATAAGGGAACTCTGCTCTTACATAAACTCTAATTATATTAGGGTTTATTTTTTTGTACTCATCGATTACTTTCTTGCTAAGCGTGTTGAAAACGCTTCTACTACCAAACAAAAATTTCTCTACATTATATTTCTCAAAACACATATCAATACAAGCTTTCAACTTTTTTTCCACCTCTAAGATGTTGTCTATCTCTTTGTGTCCTATAAAACAGATGGTTATAGTATTTTTCATTAATACTCCTCCGACGATATATCGTTTATTATTTCAGATTAGCGAAACAATGTCAAGGATATATCCCAGAATATTTAAAAGCTAGAATGCTAAACTTAATTAAAGGATATATCGTAGAGGTAAAAATGAAAACAACAGAAGCAATTACTGAAAGAATTTTAGAGTTATGTAAAGAAAGAAATATTACGCCTAATAAACTAGGAACTATTTCTGGAGTTGAACCTAGTACAATAACTAGTATATTTTATGGCAAAAGTAAAAATCCAGGAATCGTCACTATTAAGTGTTTATGTGATGGTTTGGATATTTCCATTTTTGATTTTTTTAATTATGATTTATTTAAGACTAAAGAACTTGATGATTAAAAACGGAAACAATTTTTATTGATGTTTGTACTAGTAGTTATAATCTAATTAGTAGTAATTTTGTTATGTCTTTTGTAAATACATTGATTAACAATAATTAGAGGTGTGAAGAAATGAGTAAAATAGATTATGATGAAATAATAAAAAGATTTGGATATTTTAGAACTAGAGCAAATTTATCTATGAGGGAGACAAGTCTAAGATTAGGATATAATCCTCAGTTTGTTAAAACGATTGAAAATAAAAAGGTCGAATTAAAGGTAAAGACTTTACTTGATTTTTGTGACATAGTGGATATAACTCCGCATGACTTTTTGTATCTTGGCGAAAATTATAATAAAGAAGATAAAAATTTGTTAGAAATGTTTAATACTCTATCAGCAGATAATAAGCAGATGATTATAGATTTAATGAAAAAATTAAAATAAGTGCAGTGCCTAGTAAAAATATTACTAGGCTCTTTTATAAAAAATAATTGCTCATATATTAGCATTTTATTGACAAAATGGGTTAAATGTGCTAATATATGAGCATGATTAATAAAATGTATGATATAAGTACTTTTGTAAATACAGTAACCGAAAGTACAATAACTAGTAATTTAATAAATAGGGTAAAACAAAGAAGAAAGGAGCTAAAGATTTCTCAAAAAAAGTTAGCGACTATGTCAGGCGTTAGTTTTGCCTCTATTAGAAGATTTGAGGCTACAGGCAATATTGCGTTAAAGTCTTTGATTAGAATTGCACATGCCATGAAGTGTCTAGAAGATTTTGAGCATTTATTTGAAAATCCAATAATTACTAATTTAAAGGACTATAACCCATGATTGAACAAGTAAAAAAGTTAATAGTTAAATACAATGGAAGGATTGTTGGTTATTTGGCGGAGCTTCAAAACAAGCAAATAGCTTTTCAGTACGAAAAAGACTGGATAAATCATGGATTTGCGATTTCTCCTTTTTCTTTGCCTTTATCTTCAGAAGTCTACATTTGCAAAAAACAGACCTTTGATGGATTATTTGGAGTATTCTGGGATTGTTTGCCAGATGGTTGGGGAGAACTTTTGGTTAGAAGAATGTTATTGAGCAAAGGAGTTAATCCAGACAAGTTAACGCCTCTGCAAAGGCTTTCTATTCTTTCTCACAATGGTTTAGGAGCTTTGGAGTTTGAACCATGTCATATGGATAATGAGGCAGTTGGTCATATTAATTTGGATACTCTTGCTATTGAGAGCAAGAAGTTACTTAACGAAGATAATAACAATGTTCACTTAGACGAATTGTACAAATTGGGTGGGTCTAGTGGTGGAGCAAGACCCAAAGCACACATAAAGGATAATGGCGAAGAGTGGATTGTAAAATTTCCATGTTTGATTGACCCAATAGATATTGGCAAGAAAGAGTTTGAAGTAAATTCTTTAGCAAAAAAATGTGGAATCAATGTTAGTGAATTTAAACTTTTTGATTCTGAAATATGTAGTGGATATTTTGGCACTAAGAGATTTGATAGAAAAAAGGATAAAAAAGTCCACATGATTTCTTTATCTGCAATCCTAGAAACCAGTCATAGAGTGCCTAATTTGGATTATATCCATTTATTTCAAGTGATAGAAAGTATTTGCGTGGACAAAAACGATATATACGAAGCGTATAAAAGAATGTGCTTTAATGTGTTTATCAAAAATCGTGATGACCATAGTAAGAATTTTGCTTTTTTGTACGATGAGAATTTGGGCGGATACAAACTTTCGCCAGCATACGATTTAACATCACTTCCAAACAAGTTAGAACACGAAATGACAGTTAATGGTAAGGCTGTCCCAAACGAAAAAGATTTGTTAGAGTTTGCGGATTTATTTAATCTTCTCAAAGAAGATTGTATAGAAATTATTGAAAAAATCAAAAAAGTCCTTGATTATTAAAGATTATTAAACAAATTAAATTTTTTAAAACAATTTACATTTTATTCAATTTCTCTATTGATAAAATGTATTTTTTGTGTTAAACTTACTTATATTAAATAAGTTTTAGTTATAAGGAATTGAAGATATGTCATTACTTAGAGAAGATGGAATTTCAACTTATATTGGAGCTCATGTCTCAAGAGACGTTGCTGAGACTCTTATGAAATACAAAGACGGATATTGGGGCGTAGAATTAAATGGTGGAGTGTTAGAAAATTACATAACTCCTGCCATTAATACAGCAGGAATGAGCACTGCAGAGGAAATTTTGGCGATTAATAAACAAGAGAATTTGATTGAAACTAGTGAGAACGGATTTAAATTCTTTGCGTCAAAGTCTATGCAATCTATCAATAACTTGCTACAACAAAAGTACATAGAGGACAAAGAAGATAATCCATATTTTGTCGAAGAAGAAAATCTTTTTCTAATATTCATTGTCCCAGACAAAACTATTGAAGAAGGTGTTAATCAAGGAAAAATTATTTCTTTACAAGAGCAAGAATTTGAAGGTGGCGATGCTTATGTAGAGAGTCTTTTTGTTGGTTGCGAAACTCTAAAAGATGTAATGAAAGAAGTAGTAAAAAACAAAAGAGATAATTATTCTAAAATAATATACTTAGGTGATGCTAAGGGTAAAGATGTTTATGATTATACATTAGGTACGAAACTAGACATGTTTGGTCATATGGCAAAGACAGATAAAGAAATGCAAGACCCAATTCCTGTTGAGGAAGAAATAGCAAATATGGACGATGTTGACAAATTTATTAGAGGCGAAGTCTATGAACAAGCGGGAAGAGATGCTTTCTTTAGAGCTAATCCTGACCGACTAAAAGAACATGAAATTAATGAAGACTAAAGAATATAGATTTAAATATATGTGAGGTATAAGAAAATGGAAGAAAAAAACGAAGACATGATATATTTAGTTAAGTTTTGTAAGCCAGAACAGTATGAAGGAATAACTGGTCAACTTAAAGGAGAGAATCCAGAGAGAATTGGTACTCCTAATTCTGCGGGATTTCCTTCTGAGATTATTGAAGGCGTTGACATTTCTAAGGCGAAAGATTCTAAAGAGTACGAAGAGTGGAAAAGTAATGCGACTAAGACAAGCGAATATGCGACATACTTTTTCTATGGTAAAGATTTGAGTGAAGTTGGTCAGTGTTCTGCGATTTTGGCAAAGCAAGCAACAAGTGAAGAGGCGGAGAATAGAGAAGAGAAATTGCTGGGCGACTGCGATGTAGATTATAGAGTAGGAATTACTGTTTTTAACATTCCATATGCTAAACTTGTAGACTTTGCAAGGACTGGCAAAGCGGAAATGCGAAAAGGCAACTACGAAATAATTGAGGACGGGGCAAGAAGCAAAATGGAGCTTGATGAGTGTTGTCTAAACGATGATGCTATGAGAGAAATTTGTAATGAAAAAGAGTTGATTGCTTATGGTTCTATTGAAGCATTGAAAAATCATTCTATGTGGGGTGGTGCGTTAGATAGCATAGATACAGCAAACTCATTAAACCCTGACTATGTAACAAGCTATTCTCTAATTCCTCAAGACAAAGAGCGTGAGAAGATAGAGAATCAACATAAAAGTGAGATTGATGATTTTATTAAAGGTCTTGAGGCTCAAGGCTATGACAAAGAAACTATAGATTATCTTAAATCTACTTATCAACAAGGAGAAATGGGAGATAGTGAATAATCAAGTAAAGATGCTTGATTATTTTTTTATAACATAAGATTAGTGTGTCAACTATAAAAAATCAAAATATCCAAAACTTTGTTTTGAAATAAAAGATAAATTTGTTACAATGGCAAAAATTATTTTTTAAGGAATACTATGGAAGACATCAAAAAAGTAATTGCAGATAATATTAATTCTCTTAGAAAGAAAAATAATATGACGCAAGGAGAATTGGCGGAAAAACTTAATTATTCTGATAACGCTGTAAGCAGATGGGAAAGGGGAGATGCGACTCCTAGCATTGAAACTTTGCAGGCGATTGGCGAAATATTTAATGTTCCTATAGAGTATTTGCTTAAAGAAAATACAGTAGAGGTCATTGACAAAGATGAGAAAATGCAAAGAATTAATAAACTTGCAGTAACCATAATATCTGTATCTGTTGTATGGTTTGTAGCAATAATTGCTTATGTATATGGCAAGATATTCTTCGATACTAATTTTTGGATATTCTTCTGTTATGCTGTGCCTCTATCATGTATAGTTATGCTTCCTTTTCATTCTTATTGGGGAGGGAATGTTTATAGATTTGTAATTATAACCATTATGCAGTGGTCAATACTGGCGTGTATATTTCTACAATTTATAGAATATCATATTTGGCTTGTATTTATAATAGGAATACCTATTCAAGTTGTACTTTGCACCTGGGTATTTATTAAACCAAAGAAGAATAAAAATTAATAAACGAAAAAAGTAACCTTATTTAATGATAATAAGATTACTTTTTTTTCTAAACATTATCTTTTTGAGTTTCTTCTTTATTAGCTATATTCTGTCGTAGTTTCCACTTATATACAGTGTGCAATTTTGGAAGGTTATATTTTAATATCATAGTTGAAAGAATATTAAGAAATAAATTAACTAATGCTACAGGAATACCAATTACAAGTGCGTACTTTAATGGTATTAAGAATATTCCAAGAAATCCTACGAAGTAGCCTATTCTATGTGTAACAATTCCCTTATTTGATTCTATTATAAATCTCTCTAAATATTCTGGATTATCAGGGTCGCTTAATTTATTTTTTCTAAATCCACCAAGCCCACCAAGTTCCCAAACTTTATCTTTCCATTTCTTAATTTTTAATTTTTCGTAAAATCTTTGAGTTTTCTTAGATACTTGAAAACATTTTTTATCTACCGCAAACCATTTATTTGGAAGTTTATTTATAATTATTGCGAATAATCCATCAATTGCGAACTGAAAAACTGTTGTTCCTATAGTAGCCAATATTACAAACAATGGACTATAGCCAAATGTTGCAGTTCCAAAAAGAATGTTTGCTCCAGCAATGATTATATTTGCTACAATTATTATCGTTAAGTATAATGCCATAGGATTTTCCTTTTATTTATCATAAGTAAGTTTTGTATTGTAGAAGTCTTCGTAAGTTTTTACCCAAGAATCATAATTAGATTTCTTCATGAACTCAATATTTTGTTTCTTAGAAAAATCTGGATTAGGGTAAATAGCTGGCAAAATATTTAATATATATTTCTGAACTGGAAATCCGTCTCCGTCCATAACATCACTATCTTCCATAGTTATAAACACTGGCACAACTGGAACATTACTATTTACTGCAAACCAGAAAGCTCCATCTTTCAAAGGTCTAGGCTTTCTATAATTCCACCACATAGCTTGCTCTGGATAAATTAGGATATTTTCTCCTCTCTTTAGCAAAACATCAACTGACTTTATAAATTTCTTCATAGTCTCAGTGTTGGAAGAAAGAGGTAAAGTGTTACAATGTTTCATAAATTGTCCAAAAGGTTTAGGAGGATTAGTATAATTGCCTTCTCTAATCACTTTGTATAACATTCTACCGTTCATGTAAGGTCTTAGAACTCTCCAAACAGCATAATTGTCGCATGGGTTAAAGTGATTGCAAGTAATAATTGCACCACTTTTAACCTTAGCGAAATTCTCAATGCCATTAACTCTATCTATGATAAACTGCCTATTTTTTATCATCTTCTCAAAGAAAGCTTGACCTGCTAAGTTTGCAAAATATGTCTTTATTTTGCTAGAAAGTTTCTTATTAAGATAATCTACTTTGTTAGGAAGAAGCTCAATTGTCTCTGGGTCATCTTCTACATCTTGGTCCCAAAGCTCATTTTTTTCCAATTCTGCAATTTTTTCTAAAATCTTTAATCTTTGTTCTGATTTTTCCATATTTCTTTCACAAATTGTAATTATTTAGTATCTATTAATTTTTTCTTAAAAGTGTTGTCAGATTTTACAACTTCTAGCGCACGAATCTGAATATCTATTCCTGCTCTTTCTTTCTTTAGCCTTGCCATATCATCAAAATTATTCTTGATATCAAGGATTTGTCTATAGAAAGGGGAAGACTTAGCATAATCCCAGAAGTATTGACCTAAGAACATATTAGGCACATGCCAAGGCTTTAAGCCAAGTGCATAGTGAACAATCTTAGGATTAAGACACTCTATATTATCAAGTGGTGTTCTGTTCCATTCAAATGGAAGATACTTTATTTTTCCTCTGCATAGATAGTTGATGTATGCTTGGTCTGGGTCAATTACATCGAAGTTGTATTTATTGATTAATTCTACAAAGTTTTCTTCTAGTTTTTCTTCTCTAAACTTTGCTAAGTCCATAATCATAATACCTGCGTTGATATAATTTTTGCTCTCAACTCCAACAGCCTCTTTTGTATATAAGCTAAAGATTGGAGAGTGGAAAATCCAGTTCTCTATTACTCCTGCAATATTATTTCCCTCTAAGTTAGTAAAATATAGCTCAGATATATCACCAAGTACAATTATGTCACAATCTAGATATAAAACTTTGTCGTATTGTGGAAACAAACTTTGGATAAAAAGTCTGTACCAAGTAGCAAGACCGAAGTGGTAGCAGTTAGGAAGTTTATGTTCAATATCTTTAACTGCCTCTGATATGTCTGCAAATTCAATAGAGAAGTTATCATTCTCTAATGCTTCGACTTTAGCTACATTCTCCTCATTAAGTCCAGTATTCAGAACTATTATTTTGTATTTATAATCTTTAGATGCATTAGCAATTAATGACCTTATTGTTACATCTAAAAATGGGACATAGTTGTCATCTGTTGAAAAGAAGATAGGAATCTCATTTTCATATATTTCTTTTTTTAATTGTACCATAAAAAATTTTTCTCCTTCAAGTTTAATCTTAAGTATAGAGTATTATTGCAAATCAAATGTATTTTATCAAGCGAAATTATACCATTTTGCTCCCAACTTGTTAATATTTGCTGGGAATTGCAAAAAAATCATTCCCAAAATTTGAGAAATATCAAAAAAGTGGCTAAAATACTTAACTAATAATATCTTATTTTATCTCACTTTGTATAAAGTATTGTAGTATAATTTCCCATTAAAAACAAACAATATTCTCTAATAATCTAAATTAAATCTGTCAAAAGCAACAAAAAAAGTCTTAAATTTAAGTTAAATAAATAACTTTAAATAAGACTTATAAATTATTTCTTAAACATCAATATCAATATTGTCTACATCAAATAGTGAAGAATCGAAGAAATAGTGCATAGAAATTCCAAAAGCGTCACAAATCTTAATAATTGTAGTAATCTTTAAGTCCCCTAGTAGACCTCTGCACAAATCATCAATTGTAGTCTCATTAAGTCCACTCTCTCTAATTAATTGATATTTAGAGAAACCTTTCTCAATAAGTAGTTCTTTAACTCTATCTCCACATACAACAGCTAATTTCTTCATAACCATAACCTCATTTAATCTTAATGTATAGCATAGTATATCACACAATTTTAATTTTTACAAAAAGTATTAATAAGTTTTTTTTTTGAAATTATATTCACAAAAATATCATTTATATAATACTTTAAATAAGGAGGATATAATTATGTTTACATTCTATAACAATAATACATATCAGGGGAAAAATCACAATAGAGTTCTAGAGAATACCAATTATAATTTTGAAGCCTTACAAAGAGCAAGACAAGATTTGGCGGGAGAAATAGAAGCAGTTATGGGATACGATGGTCATGTTCGCTCTACTACTGACCCAATTGCGAAAGCGACTTGGGAGAATATCCGTAACGAAGAATTGACTCATATAGGAGAACTTCTTGGTTTACTTAATTATTTAGACCCAAGTCAAAAGCAGTTTGTTGAGAAAGGTCTAAGTGAATTTAACGAAGGAATGAAGAGATAGAAATAACTTTTAATTAAAGTTTATAGTTTGTAAAAAAAATTCAGAGACTATATTTATAGTATCTGAATTTTTGTATTATAAAGATTTAAAATAATCAAAAATTGTTTTTGTAATGCTTTTATTTGTTTAGTACTTATAGATTTAAACTAGCTTAATTGTAATAACTCTTCCCAGTCAGAGATAAGTGCCATGCTCTCTTTCTCAGTATCCGCCTCTGCAAAAATTCTTAACACAGGTTCAGTTCCTGAGAATCTAATAAGAACCCAGTTTCCGTTTTTGTAATAAATCTTAATATATTCTTTGTATTCAACTTTGTCTAATTCATATCTATGTTTTGGAGTTATTTTGTCTGCAAGGACGCAGTCAATATGGAATTTTTGACTACTAGAGAAAGAATATTGTTTGTTTTTAATAATTTTGTGGTAATCATTAGCAAAGGACATAACTTCTTTGTAGATTTCTGAGAAAGATTTCTTCATCATCACCATTGCCTTAAGGCAAAGTGCGATTGCAAGTAGACTGTCTTTGCCCAAGATGTGACCTTTGATACAAAGCCCGCCACTGCTTTCTCCACCAATAACAGCATTATTCTCTAACAATCCTTTTGATATATATTTAAAGCCAACTGGGACTTCATGACATATATAGCCAAACTTATTAGTAACAATGTCTAATAGGTTAGATGTCGCAACATTCTTGACAGAGTCGCCCTCTTTTCCGCAATATTTTACTAAGAAATAATATGAGATAGCAAGTAAGTAGTTATTATCTATATAGTTTCCTTCATTATCAAGAACGGCAAGTCTGTCTCCATCAGCATCAAGAGCAAAGCCAATGTTTGCTTTGCTATCAAGTAATGTTTTTCTCAAAGTTTCAATATTATTCTCTTCTGGTGCAGGTGCTTCAAAATCAAAGAACGCATCTCTTTTTCTGTTAATAATCTTGTAATTGCCAAGTCCCATTTTTTCAAATAATATATCCAATTCTTTGTCTGTAGAGCCATGTTTTGTATCGCAAATTATAGGCATATCGCTATTAATATCTTTTAGTTCTAATAAATCCACAATACTTGTAATGTATCTTTCTACATAGTTGCAAGAAACTATATTTTTCTCAAAACTTTGCTCAAAAGTAGGAATTTCTGTGATTGAATTTATTTCTTCTTCAATCGCTTTTGTATCAACAACATCGGCATCTTTACCACCTTTAGTAAAGACTTTTATTCCGTTATAGATATATGGGTTGTGACTTGCAGTGACCATAAGACCATAATCGTTATTATTAATCATAGTTGCGTACATAATTACTGGAGTAGAAACTTCACTGTCGCAAAGCTCCACTTTTATCCCATTTGAGGCAAAAACTTCCGCACACCATCTAGCAAAATTCTCTGACATAAATCTATTGTCATAACCTATGCAGATTTCTTTTTTCTTCCCTTCTTTCTTAATTATATTAGACAAAGATTGGCAGATTTTAGAAACATTTTCTTTTGTGAATTCTTCTCCAATAACAGCCCTAAATCCACCTGTCCCAAAAGTAATACTCATTTCATCACCTCAAAAGATTATTTATATTTTTGATAATATACTAAATCAAAATTTTCGACAAGTGATTTGAGTTGTATTCTAAAAGTTGGGTATTGCAAATTGTATAAGACTATGGTAAAATATGATTTAGATAAAGCTAATTTATCAATATAATTGGAGGCAATATGGAAGACAAGAAAAATTCAGGTTTAGAGGCTTTGTATTATTCTAAATCAAAAAGGGAAGTTCCTCTTTCTAATCCAGAAATAATTCGTAGTCGTGTAAGCAATAATCCAGGCTTTCTAGGTAGATATCACTGTGACAGTATTAAACCTGGCACATTTGTTGGTTTTTGTGACAAAGATGAAACTTTACAAAATATTGAGAATAAAAACATCTCTGAATCTCAAGATAAAGACCCGTTTGAAAAATAAAAAATTTCTAGAATTGAATTCTGGAATTTTTTTCAACAAACCTTACAAAAACTTAAAAAAACAAATTCCTAACCTTTTGAAAACGACTAATGTTAGGATTTTTATTCGTACAGTCCTGCTGAATATCTATCAGACTTCGCGTAGTGAACAAAAAGCGTAAATAAAAAATACGATAATAAACAGAGATGTAAGAACTTTTTATATTAAAAACATATTATGTAATATAAGGAGTTATTATGCGTAGAAGATTTAATGACGGCAATTGTTATTTTAATGACGATTGTTGTGAAAAAAGAAACAGTTGTGATAAATGTTGTTATCCAAGTTATATAAATAACAGAATTATAGTTCGTGGACCAACGGGGCCTACTGGTTTGCAGGGACCTATGGGACCCCAAGGTTTTATCGGTCCGACCGGACCACAAGGAATACAGGGTTTAACTGGTCCAACCGGAGCTCAAGGACCACAAGGAATACAAGGTCCAACGGGTGCAGATGGTATAAGTATTACAGGTCCAACAGGACCGCAAGGTTTACAAGGTCCAACTGGTTCAACCGGTCCAACTGGCTTAACCGGAGCAACAGGCTCAACCGGCCCAACTGGCTCAACCGGAGCGACAGGCCCAACTGGCTCAACCGGAGCGACAGGTCCAACCGGCCCAACAGGCGCTAGTGGCGGTATTTTAAATTTTGCGGATTTCTATGCTTTAATGCCACCAGACAACTCGGCAACGGTTGCTCCGGGAACAGATGTAAGTTTCCCACAAGATGGACCAAATAGTGGAAGTGATATAACAAGAACAGGACCAAGTTCGTTTAATTTAGCACAAATTGGGTCATATCAGGTTTTGTTTAATGTTGGTGTTACGGAAGCAGGTCAATTAATTTTAACTTTAAATGGTGAGGACTTAGATTATACTGTTGTTGGCAGAGCAACAGGAACATCGGATATTATAGGAATGAGTATTATTACTACAACCGAAGTTAATTCAATACTCACAGTTAGAAATCCCGCAGGAAATTCAACCGCTCTAACAATTACCCCACTTGCAGGAGGAACAAGACCTGTATCTGCACATTTAGTTATCACACAAATTCAATAAGAATTCGACTAGGTAGAAAAATTCCTAGTCTTTTTGTTTAGCCCCCAGATAGTGAAAAGACCCCTACGGTTTTCACTGCATAGCTGGTGGATATTTACCGTAATGTATTATAAAAATTGTTAAAACTAATTTGATTTTTGGTTAAATGGTATAAATAGTGATTAATCGGAAAATATATAGAGTTTTTTTGCTTAAACTCAGTTAATTTAGAACCATAATTATGGTATACTAGTGTCGTAATTAATAACATAGTTTAATACAAGGAGAGAAAGATGGATTATATCAAAATTGGCAAATTTATCACAGATGAGAGAAAAGCGAAAGATTTAACACAGACAAAGTTAGCTGAAAAACTTTATGTTAGTGAAAAGACTATTTCTAAGTGGGAAAACGGCAAGGGAGTTCCTGACACAAGTATTTTGCCAAAACTATGTGAAATTTTTGAAGTTAGTATCAATGAATTACTAAACGGAGAAAGAATAGAGAAGGAAAATTATACTGACAAAGCAGAAAAAGCATTATTAGAAATTCAAAGAGCAAAAGAAGAAGGCGATAAAAGATTATTAGTGGCGGGAATTGTTATATTGGTGTTGTCTATGATGATTTTCTTATCATTAACATTTCTTGCATCATATTTAGAAATGGAATATTGGTTAAGAGTTTTACTTATTGTCTTTGGCTTGGTTGTTGCAATGATAGGTATAATGTTTTCTTTAAGAATAGAACAGGTTGCGGGGTATTATGAATGTAAGAAGTGTAATCATAAATATGTCCCAACTTTCAATCAAGTATTATGGGCTATGCATTGTAATAGAATAAGATATATGAAATGTCCACATTGTAACAAAAGGTCATGGCAAAGAAAAGTAGTGAAATAATAGAAAGTTGGGTATTGCAAAATCCTTGCTAGTTATGTTATAATAAATTTTAGGAAAAGATTAATAATTAACATAATTGGAGGCAACATGGAAGACAAGAAAAATTCAGGTTTAGAGGCTTTATATTATTCTAAATCAAAAAGGGAAGTTCCACTTTCTAATCCAGAAATAATTCGTAGTCGTGGAAGTAATAATCCAGGTTTTCTAGGTAGATATCATTGCGACAGTGTTAAACCTGGCACATTTGTTGGATTTTGCGACAAAGATGATGCTTTGTACAATACTGAGAAAGATAACATCTCAGAAGTTCAATACAAAAGGGACTCTTTTGAAAGATAAAAAAATAGAACACTCACTTACTTTTTAAAGCAGGTGAGTGTTTTTTTGTTGTCTATAGATTTTGTAAGTTTTTAAAATAAAAAATTTTGTCACTGTTTCTTGAAATTGCAAAATTCATATAGTATAAATATGTTAGAAATAAAAAGATTTGAGAGGTTGTTCTTAAAAATTTGAGAATAACCTTTTGTGTTTATTAGGAGAAATTATGGAAGAATGGAGAAAAGAAATAATAGAAAATAATAGAAAAGTTGCACTTGAGACTGAAAGGATTAATAATGAGATTTTAAAAATCCCAAATTATTTAACAGATGACGAAAGGCTTGCATATAGTGAAATTATTAAAACTTTGAAAGATAGTCTTAATTACAGGTTGTCTTATAGCGATGCTGAACTAATATGGCAATATTGTCAATTAAAATTAATGAGAGACAGGGCTTGGAGAGAGTATAACAAGAATCCAGATAGATATACAAGAATTGTTACAGGAATTTGTAGTGATGGCAAAACACCAAAAGTAATGGTTAAAGAAAATGAGCATTACAAAACTTTAATTGATTGCAACAAACAACTTGAAAAGATATTAAAAGATTTAAGATTAACGCCTGAGATGAGGGCTAAAAAGAGATTTTAGAACACAACAAAAATATGTTGTGTTCTTTTAAGGAAGGTTTATATGGAAGAATTAAAAATTGAATATATAGAAATTGAAAAATTAAATCATTATGAAAATAATTCAAAAATTCACACAAAAGAACAAATTGAGCATATTGCTAACTCTATAAGAGAATTTGGATTCAATGACCCATTAGGAATTGCTGGTGAAGATAACGTTGTGCTTGAAGGAAATGGTCGTGTTGAGGCTGCAAAATTGTTAGAAATGAAAAAACTTCCTTGCGTGAGACTTGACCATATGACAAAAGAAGAACAACAAGCATATGTAATTGCACACAACTCATTAAACTTAGAAACAGGATTTGATGATGGAGTACTAATTAAGGAATTGGACAAGTTAAAAGACTTTGACTTTAAGGATTTTGGCTTAAATACTGACAACTTTTTTAAAAATGTCAAATTGAATCATGATTATTATCAAGAAATGTTATCACTAAATAAGCAAAAATTAGCTAGAAGTGAATTTATATCAAATGGTAAATACGATATGCCTATAATTAAAAAGCAAGAAATAGATATTGAGAGCATTAGTTTAATTAATTTTAGTAATATTAAATATAATGATACAAATAATCTCAATAAAACTGTTCAGTTTTTTACACATGATTATAGGTTTGATTATGTTTATTCACATCCAAAGTTAGCGGTAGAGAAATTGAAACAATATTATTGTTTGTTGTCTCCCGATTATAGTCTATATACAGATATGCCTCTTGCGATACAAATAAAAAATACTTTTAAAAATCGTTGGTGTGGAGCGTATTGGCAAAGTTTAGGGTTAAATGTAATACCTACAATAGAATGGAGTGATGAAAGGAGTTTTGACTTTTGTTTTGATGGGGTTGAGAAGGGTTCTATTGTTGCTGTATCAACTTATGGAAAACAAAAAATTGAGGAAGAATTTATGAAAGGGTACAATGAAATGTTGAAAAGAATTAAGCCTTGTGCTATCATATGTTATGAAAAGCCATTTCCAAAGATGAAAGGTAAATTAAAAGTCTTTCCATATAATCATAATGAAGGGAGGGACTTGCAATGTTAATACATATTCAATTATTTGGCGGTGGTGGAGGAACTAGTGGTGGGAGTTTTAGAGGAACAACAAAGCCACCCAATACACATAAACCTAATTCAACATATTCTTATTATAAAAATGGTAAACTACATCAAAAACGCTGGTATGATAATAAGGGTAATCGCTATAAGGATAAAGATTACACTGACCATGGAAACTCTAAAAAACATCCTGTTACCCCTCATTATCACGATTATGATAGTTTTGGTAAACATAGTAAAGGTTATTGGGTTGATAAGTATGAGAATAAACACTTTTTTGAAGATTAAGAGGAGTTAATATGAATTTAAATATTGAAAATTTAGTAAATAAAATATATAATAAAAAAGATATTACATATGAAGAATTTATTCATTTGATTGAATATGGGTATGAAATGCAATTTTATTATGGTAAAAGGAAATTTGGCAGTACTCAATTTAGTGGATATGAATTTTATGAATGGGATAAAGAAGAAGGGTATCAATCATATAAAACAATAGAAGAGTTTGCGCAAAAAATTAATATAGATAAAAAACCTGTTAAAAATTTATGGGATAAAATTAAAAAAATTGATTTTGCTGATTAAAGATATAAATATGAAAAGAAAATGTGATGTATGCGGGAATGATGTTATTATAAGGAAATATTGTGATAATAAAAGTAAAGATTGTGGATAAATACAAAACGAAGACTCAATATTTACAAGATAATATACAAGATGATTAACTTTAATATGTTTATTGACTATAATTTATGGCGAAAAAAGTGAGACAAATTTTGGAGCAGAGCAAAAGCTCTAGCGAACAAATACAGTTCAAATCCGTTGGTGGCTACCAACACAAGCAAAAAGCTTGTACACCTTCTAGACAAAAAAAGAACACTTAAATAGTGTTCAATTTTTTTGGTGCCGAAGGTGGGACTTGTCTATGCGACTGAAAGTCGGATACTTCGGGTG
>CAZVVP010000028.1:0-15797 GCA_964630515.1 uncultured Christensenella sp.
CCCTTCTAAGGCGAGGGTCAGGGGTTCGAATCCCTTCTGGCACACCATTTTTTTATAATTATGGTGGGTATAGTTCAGTTGGTAGAGCGCCAGATTGTGGCTCTGGAGGTCGTGGGTTCGAGTCCCACTACTCACCCCACTAAAAAAATTTAAAAAAATGTTTACAATTATTGACAAGCCAAAATTAATTGTGTATAATCAATATGTTGTGAAAGTTTAATTAAATTTTTGTTGGGGTGTAGCCAAGCGGTAAGGCACAAGACTTTGACTCTTGCATTCGTAGGTTCAAATCCTGCCATCCCAGCCAATAATTATGATCCATTAGCTCAGCTGGTAGAGCACATGACTTTTAATCATGGTGTCCCGCGTTCGAATCGCGGATGGGTCACCAAATGCGGATGTGGCGAAATTGGCAGACGCGCTAGACTTAGGATCTAGTTCGAAAGAGTGGGGGTTCAAGTCCTCTCATCCGCACCACAAATATAAGTTTGGTTTGCCAAACTTTTTTTTGTGTCTAGATGAGAATTGCTGTCGCAATAACAATGCCACAGCATTGTGACTTGAACTGTATTCGGGACCCCGTCAACATATGTTGCCACCCGAAGTATTGGACTATTGTCCAATAGACAATGTCCTCTCATCCGCACCAAGTCGGGAGTATCTTGAACATTTCATAGTGAAGAGAATGGTGGGAATAATTATCCCAATGTCTGAATTTGAAAAGATCAAATAAATATATCCACCAGTTTTGAGCTGGTGGATATATTTATTATTTTGGTAATATGTATTAGATTACGCCTGAGGTTCTTCTATATCATTTTCTGATAAGCTACTAAGTGATAAAGATTGAATATGTTTTGCTATTGCGTTTTTTACAACATCTTCATATACTCCACATTTTGGCAAATCGTTTTTTTCTTCATCAATTTCATATTCTGGCACTAAACCTACTTTATGAATATAGAAGTCAAGCCAATTATAATTATTTGTTTCTTCTTGGCATATATTACGATAAATTTCAGGATATGTTACCTTTACGTTACATAATATTGTATCGCTATCATTTTCTAAAATGGGATTGTAATTTATATTGCGACTTGCATAGAATACTGGGTTTTTCTCATTGACTAAAATTGTGCCATATGCATAAGAATATCTAGTTACAGGGTCAGCAGAATGACCTACAATCACTTTATGTTTCCATGCCATGTTGGTTTCTTGTTCTAATAATTGACACATTAAGTTGTGGTCGATTTTGAAATTCTCTAACAAGTCATTTCTAAAAGATTTTTCATCTTGGAAAGCAAATTCTAATTCGTTATAATCAAAATTGATAAGAGGAACACTGTCTATTGCAATCTTTTCTTTAGCACATATATCTTTTATAGCTTGTAAGTATCTAGCGTGTTCTTCTTGTTTTTTGGTATTATACATTGTCTTAACCTTAGTTACTTCGCTATTGTATTTATCTGCTAAATTTGTACTTTCTTTACTTAAAGTATTATACTTATTAATTTTACTTTCTAATGTATTTAATGCTTCAATAATATTCATTTTTTATACTCCTGTTGAATTGTAGAATAATTATACAATATGGGTTATTAAATTGTCAATACTGTATTTTTTAGCTAAATCCTGTTTTTACACAAATTCTAGGAATTGTTTATCTAAGTTTTTTTATTTAATATAATAAAAAATTTTTCTTTCCATAATGCAATTAGGTTATTAGTTATGATATAATATTGACTATCACATGGAGAAACAATATGGATTTGTTAAAATTTATTACAGGTAAAGATAGTTATCAAAGATTTGAAGAAAAAGAATTAAAGAAGTGTTATACATATATTGGTGCAGGCAAAGATGCAACTGAGGAAGAAATTAGAAGTAAAATAATAGCATTTACCAAAGATAAAGATAGATTTGATAAGTAAAAGATGTTTCTAACTAAAAAACAATTGGCTGACAAGGATTTCATGATGAACTTATATAGAAGTAACCCATCTTTAACAGATAGATATAGTCTTGATGAAAAATTTGCAGAAGACTTTGATACTTTGCTAGAATATTTACAACTATTTAACTCATATAGAGAAGATAGAAATATCGATATAAGTGATTTTGAGTTACGAAAATATCACAAGGCGTTTGAAAATATAGAGTTTTTAGAGAAATTTTCTCAAGCTTTCCCGGATAAAAATATTATCACAATACTTAATGATTTAGTTCATGATAATTTTTGTAAAACTTATGATGAAAAAGAAAAGATGTTTAATAAAATGGTTGAGAAAGTCCCTGCATCAATTTTAATTCCACAAATTAAAAAATTTGGAGTACGTGTCTTACAACAAATACCAAATACAAATACAGAATATATAACTTTGGTAGACTCTGCGGTAGAAAACTATCACTTTAAAGCTTTGTATGGTTTGTCTCTAAATCAAGTATTAGAGAATAAAGATTTAGTTATTAAAGCTTATGAGAACTCAAGTATTATAGATTTAGTTAATTATTTTACAGACACTTTAACTCCACATAGAAGAGAAAATTACTTTTGTCATGGAGAACCTCATTCATACAGTTACTATAGCAAAGAGTATGCTGAAGCCAGAGAGCGACTTCTAGCAGATGAAAAAATATCTCAAATATTCAAAGATAATAATGTAGATATGCAAATAAGTTATGAGCAAATTCAACATTTAAAACCAGTTGACTTAAAGCCAGCAGAAATGGGAGAATAATAAACTTTAGGTAAATAAATCATTTAATTACCTTTTTTGTACTAATTATTTTAATATATCGATTTGTTTGACAATCACATAAGTAAATTGTAAAATATTTCAGTAAACTTAAAAATAAAGGAAAGAAATAAGTATGAAAAGAATTAAAACAATTGAAACAAGAGATTTAAACGCAAGTCTTAAGTCTGGTGGTTGTGGAGAGTGTCAAACTTCTTGCCAATCAGCGTGCAAGACATCTTGCGGAGTTGCTAATCAGAAATGTGAAAACTGCTAAGATAGTTAGTAATTAAGAGAATTTTGACACCGTTTTACTTTATGTAAAACGGTTTTTTACATAAAGGAGAAAATAATGCATCAATTCAAACTTAATGGATATAACATAATTATTGATCAGTACAGTGGCTCAGTTCATAGTGTTGATGATTTGGCTTATGATATGATAGAACTGTATAATGATAAATCTAAAGAAGAAATTGTAAATATTCTACTTGATAAATACAAAGATGATAATTCTGTTGACAGGCAGGAAATCATGGATTGTTATTCTGATATAGAAGAGTTAGAAAAATCGGATAAACTGTTTACGAAAGATGTTTACGAAAACCATGCTTTTGATTTCAAAAATCGAAATACTATTGTCAAAGCACTATGTCTTCATGTAGCACATACTTGTAATTTAAATTGCGAATATTGTTTTGCTAGTCAAGGCAAGTATCATGGGGATAGGGCATTAATGCCTTTGGAAGTTGGAAAAAAGGCAATAGATTTCTTAATAGCTAATTCCGGTACTAGACATAACTTGGAAGTAGATTTCTTTGGCGGTGAACCTCTTATGAACTGGGAAGTTGTGAAGGGTATTGTAGAGTATGCTAGAGAACAAGAGAAGAAACATAACAAGAATTTTAGATTTACACTAACCACTAATGGTATGTTGATCAATGATGAAGTTATTGATTTTTCTAACAAAGAAATGTCCAACGTAGTACTTAGTCTTGATGGAAGGAAAGAAATCCATGATGCAACAAGAAAGACAATTACAGGTGTCGGCAGTTATGATATTATTGTCCCAAAGTTTAAGAAATTGGTAGAGGCAAGAGGTGGCAAAGACTATTATATAAGAGGTACATTTACACATAACAATGTAGAGTTTACCAAAGATATATTACATATGGCAGATTTGGGATTTACAGAATTATCTATGGAGCCAGTTGTTTGTGATCCTAGTGAGCCTTATGCTTTAACAGAAGCAGATTTGCCTATCTTGAAAGAACAATACGAAATACTTGCAAAAGAAATGTTAAAGAGAAAAAAAGAAGGCAGAGGATTTACTTTCTATCACTATATGTTAGATTTAAAGAACGGACCTTGTATTTACAAGCGAATTTCCGGCTGTGGTAGTGGTACAGAGTATATGGCAGTAACTCCATGGGGTGATTTGTATCCATGTCATCAATTTGTAGGTGATGAGAAATATAAATTAGGTAATATTTATGATGGTGTTACTAATGTGAATATTAGAGATAAATTCAAACTTTGCAACGCTTATGCTAGAGAAAAATGTAAAGATTGTTGGGCAAAATTATATTGTAGCGGTGGTTGTTCTGCAAACTCATATCATAGCACTGGAGATATTACCGGAGTTTATGAATATGGTTGTGAATTGTTTAAGAAACGAATTGAGTGCGCTATTATGATGAAAGTTGCAGAAAGTGAAGAAAAATTATAAAAGTGGGTCACTATGACTCACTTTTTTTTTGCGTGTTTAGAAAAAATAGGGTATTGACTTTTGAAGTACTGTTAGTGTATAATATCGGTAGATTAAATTTAGGAGTAAAAAATGTACAATAGAGGTTTATATTACATAAAAGAAAACATAGATAAGATTTTGAATCCAGAAGAGGTTAATTGCATATTAACTCTTTCTAACGACAGAAGACAAAGATTTTTAGGAGCATATTTGACTAATGGCGAATTCCTACAATTAACTAAGCCTAAGAGTTTCTTTACCTATCCATTTGAACCTATTATTAATTTACAAAATATTTTGGGCTATGAGTATATGAAAGATTTTGCTTCATTATACGATAATGAACATGCAGTTAATGTAAAAAACGTTGCAGATATTCAGTTTCAAAAAGCTGATGATAAGTATGTAGATGTTGTTGCATTATTTAAAGAAGGAAATCCTACAAAACTTTATAGTGTTAAAGAAAAGTATGCAGCAAAAGAAGAGGTTATGTTAGACATATTACTTCAAAATGAAGCTGCTGCAGATATGTAAATTAGGGAGAGATGAGAAATGAAAGTCGTAACAATTTGTGGAAGCATGAAATTTGCAAACGAAATGCAGGATATTGCAAGAGAATTAGAAGCAAAAAATAGTTGGTGTGTTATACAGTGCGTATATAATATTGACAAAACAAAAATCACCAAAGAAGAAATGGAGAATATTATTAATGTCCACTGGAAAAAAATAGATATCTCAGATGCTATATATGTAGTTAATATTGGTGGATATCTAGGAAAATCAACTATTAATGAAATCAAATACGCGATATCTAAAGGTAAAGAAATTATATATCACGAAGTAAGAAATAAATAGTTTAATAAAAAGGAGCGAAAGATTATCGCTCCTTATTTTGTTATTTACATATACTTATCATTTTCTACATTATTATCAGTTGTTGTCCAACTTTCTTCATTTGCTAGAAGGTTAGTTCCAAAAGCTCTTCACAAGCAACAATTGCCTCTGGAAGTTTGCCCTTGCCATATATTTCTTTGAAAGGAATATCAACTACTAAATCTTCTATATTGTTAACAACAATTGTAGTAGAATCGTTAACATCTGGTGAGAATCCAAAATGTTTTGCTTGGCAGTGTTCTCCTAATGTCTTTCCATCAGCTTGAACTCTATCAAAACTACCTAGACTTACAGTCAAAGGACCAACTTGCTCTTCCTTTGCTAACTCTTTATCGTAACCATAGATATTAACATATACTTTAGGTAGTTCCTTGTATGCTATACGCATAAATTCTATACTATTAAGACCTTTGCTTGCTATATTTGTCTCAACTTCTGCATTAAGGTCAGGGGAGTTGTATGCTACTCTCAACTCATCAATTAAATCTCCTAATCTTACAGTGATACTCTTATCATTAGCAGAACTAATTAATCTCTTAATGCCAGCTAATTTAGATTTGTCGAAGAATAAACTCTTTTCAAATTCTTCTCTTTTTTCTTTAATTATATTCTCAATATTCGCTTTTGCTTTCTCTTTCTTTTCTATATATTTCAAAATATTGCTATAACTATTACTCATTATTTTCCTCCTGATTTATCGATAAAATAATTATACAATAACAATTTTCCAAAGTCAATATTAAACTTTAAAAAAACTGTTATATCACTTTCTAGAAAGGCTCTTAAGCTACTAGTTTTTATTATCATTATTAGTTATAATAGTGTTGTGATGAGTAGCATTGTTGCACTTATTGCATCAATTGGTGTTACCGTTGGTTTGGCTTTACAAGGTTCACTTTCTAACTTTGCTGGTGGTATATTAATTCTTGTATTAAGACCATTTAAAATAGGAGATTTTATCGAACTTTGTGGTGTTTCTGGTACAGTTGAGAAGAATCAATTATTCTATACTACAATCTGTACTGGAGATAATAAGACAATAATTATTCCAAACAGTGCTGTTAGTAGTGAACTATTACAAATTATTCATTTAAGAAGACAAGAAGAGTTGATTTTACTTTTGGAATTGCTTATGAGAATGATTTTAGAAAGGCTAAGAGAATTATTACAAAAATTCTAGAAAATCATGAAATTGTTTTACACGACAAAGATTTTACGTAAGAATTTTTAATCATGGTGCATCTTCTATTGATATCGTATCTAGGGAATGGGTTAAATCTGGAGATTATGGAACAGTAAGATTCGATGTTTTGGAGCAAGTAAAATAGTATTTGATAGAAATGATATCTCTATTCCTTATAATCAAATGGATATTCACATCAAAGATGACAAGAACTTGCCAAATCCTATAGACGAAGACGATGAGTTTGTTAAAGAGGAAATTAGAATAGAGAAAGAAGAGGCAGAAGCTAAAAGAGAACAAAGACAACACCATGCTAAAGAGAAAGCACGTGCTGAAGAAGAAAAGAATAAAAAATTTTCTACTAAAATAAAGAAGATAATTGATGTAAATTAGTAATAAATTGCAGTTATTTATTTTAACTGTATTTATTTTTGCAAATTAGTTAAATTTTTGTTACAATATCCTTATGAATAAAAAGTTATTATACATATTTGCAATATTATTTTTTCCTGTAGCATTTATTTGTTATGTTATTAAGTTCTTTATTAAAAGTTTTAACAATAAGAGAATATATAATTTTTTATCTCAAATAAAACTTTCTGATATTGATAGTCTTTCTGGTTATGACTTTGAGGAAATTTTGTCGTATCTATTTAGGTATTTTGGATTTAAGACTACCATTACAAAGAAGTCTGGTGATTATGGAGTAGATATTTTTGCAAAAAACAAAAGCTTAAACTATTGCATTCAAGCAAAATTGTACTATAATCATAATGTTGGCGCATCTGCTATTCAACAGATAGAAACTGGCAAAAGGTATTTTGCTTGCGATTATGCTGTTGTAGTAACTAATTCTAGATACACTAAGCAAGCAATTGACATGGCGAGGCAATTAAATGTAATACTTTTTGCAAGAGAAGATTTGAAACTAATGTTAAATGAATTAAGAAAGAGAAATAAGAAATTTTTAAAGAAATATATGGAGGAAAAGATATGTTTGAAGAAATAATGCACGTTTTGTGGCATTCTTTTATAGATTCTATCAAGATTTTGCCAGTTTTATTTTTGTTATATGTCCTTATAGAAGTGATAGAAAATAAATGTGTTAAGAACTGGAAAAAACAATCTTTTTTGAACAATAAATATTCTCCACTAGTTGCAGGAGGTGTGGGAATAATTCCTCAATGTGGTTTCTCAGTTGTAGCTACAGATTTATTTGCTGAGAAAAAAATAGCTGTAGGAACGCTTCTTGCTGTATACATTGCGACTAGTGATGAGGCTGTGCCTATTCTTCTTGCGCAGAGTGGCGATTTAAATGTTTTGAAATACCTAGGGTTACTTATTCTTATTAAGTTTGTGTATGCAGTGACAATTGGATATTTGGTTAATTTTATTGTTGGCAAAATTTCCAAGACTAATACTACATCGGGAATAACGATAGAAACGGAAGGACATAAGCACAAAAGCAAGGAGTCTAAGAAAGAAGAGCATGCTCATGATTACGGTTGTTGCGGTCATGATATTGCAGAAGAAGAGCCTACTTTTAAGAAGTTTATTCTACATCCGCTAAAGCATAGCTTAAAGATTTTCTTATTTATCTTTATTGTAAATCTTGCTTTTGGATTACTTCTAGAATATGTGCCTTTGGAAGATTTGTCAAAAATAATGCTTAACGATTCAATTTTCCAACCTTTTGTCGTTGCACTACTTGGACTTATCCCGAATTGTGCATCTAGTGTACTTATAACTAATTTATTTATAACAGAGGGTTTAATTAGCTTTGCTTCTTGTATTGCTGGTTTATGTGTTAATGCAGGAGTTGCTTTAGTCGTATTATTTAAGTCTAACAGGAATGTAAAACAAAATATTTTAATAGTCGCAACATTATATCTAGTGAGTACAATTTTGGGTTTTGTGCTACAATTTCTAATCGTGTAGGTAATGTATGAAGAAATTATTATTACATAGCTGTTGTGGGCCCTGCAGTAGCGGAGTTTTAGAAGATTTAGCTAAAGAATACGATATTACGATTTTATTTTACAATCCTAATATCTATCCAGAAGAAGAGTACTTAAGAAGATTAGAGGCACAGAAGCAAGTTGTAGATATTCTAAATAAGGAACAAAATCTAAAAATTAAATTAGTTGAAGCAGACTATGATCTGGATACTTATTTTACTGCAGTCAATGGCTATGAAGAAGAGAAAGAAGGCGGGGCAAGGTGTGAAAAGTGTTTTAGATTGAGACTTGGTTATGCTTGTAAATATGCCAAAGAAAATGGTTTTGATATCTTTACAACAACCTTATCAATCAGTCCTCATAAAGACTTTGAACTTCTAAATGCAATTGGTCAAGAACTGGCACAAACGAATAATATGCCATATTTGTGGGCAAATTTCAAAAAAAACAATGGCTTCCTAAAATCTATCAATAATAGTAAGAAGTTTGGAATTTATCGCCAAAATTACTGCGGGTGTAAGTTTTCAATTTGGTTTTAACAAAAATGAAATTGTGTCAAAAAGTTTTAACAAAAAATATATAATATGTTATAATATTGCGTAATTTATTAATAAGGAGTTAATTATCATGTCTCAAAAATCTACTACAAAAACAACAACCAGAACATTTAGTTGGAGTAAAGTGTTTAAATTTGTTTCTTTTATTGCCGTTATAATGGTTGCTTTATCTCTTATTTTTTCAAAAATAATTCCAAGCATAGGTGGAGCATTACAAACAATTGGTAATGTATTAGCTTACATTGTTGTATTGGTGTCTTCCTTTCAGTTTGCAATTTATAAGAGAAATGTTTGGTACTTTATCTCTTGGGCGGTTGCTTGTATTTTGATTATTGTATATTTCATTATCTAGGTTTATATGAATAATTTTAAAGAGAAACTAAAGAATTTCTTTGCTGACAAATTAAATTTAACAGTTGTAATCTTGCTTGCTGTATTTATAATAATGGTTATAATTCCATATGATAATTTAATATATATTAAAGCACAGATGTTGATTTTGTCAGTTGTATTATTGATTTTTGCTTGGAAGCTTTATAAGAAATACAAGAAAGATAAAGAAATTTATGAAATGATTAATTGTGAGAAACAGTCTAGCAAATCTGTTTTTGGCAGGATAAGTGATGGTTATGATACTTTTAATCAGAAGAACAATCTTATCTATGCAATAGGTTTAGCAATTATTGCTGTAATGATAATTGTATACATATTCATTAAATGGTAGATTTAGTCAAATAATTTTTTTGAAATCAAAATATATTTGCGACATAAATAATTGCAAATATATTTTTTTTATGTTATAATTGCAGGCGTATTTAGAATTACAAGGAGAAAATAATGAAGTATAATGTTAAGAAATTAGAAAATAAGAATATCCAAATTGAATTAACACTAACTGCTGAAGAGTGGGAATTGGAATTGAATAATTCTTATAATAAGAACAAAGGCAAATATGCTGTAGAAGGTTTTAGAAAAGGTAAAGCACCTAGAAAGGTTATTGAGAAAACTTATGGCCCTGAAGTATTTATGGAAGATGCTATTGGAGAAGGATTCTATAAGCACTATATGGTAATTTTGAGCAAAGAGAAAGATATCGACCCTGTTGATGCACCTACTTTGTCTGTTACTAAATTAGATGAGAAAGAAATTGTTATTGTTGCAGAAATTCCAGTTAAGCCAGAGGTTAAACTTGGAGCATACAAAGGTCTAGATATCAAAGTTACTACTAAATCTGTTACTACAAAAGAAGTTAATGCTGAGATTGATAAAGTTAAAGAACAACAAGCAAGACTTGTTGAGAAGAGTGAAGATGCTACAGTTGAGATGGGAGATATCGCTAATATCGATTTCGAAGGAAGTGTTGATGGTGTAGTATTTGAGGGCGGTACTGCAACTGCTTTTGATTTAGAAATTGGAAGCCATAGCTTTATTGATAACTTTGAAGACCAATTAGTTGGTGCTAAAATTGGCGAAGAAAGAGTTGTTAAGGTTACATTCCCTAAAGAATATCATGCAGAGAATTTGGCAGGAAAACCAGCTGAGTTTAAATGTAAAATTAATTCTATTAAGACTAAAGAATATCCAGAGATTAATGATGAATTTGCTAGTAATGTAAGTGAATTTGAAACTCTTGACGCATATAAAGCTGATATTAAAGCAAGACTTGAAAAACAAGCTGAGCAAAATGCGAAAATTGAAAAAGAAAACAAAATTATCGATGAAATTGTAAAAAATATGGAAGTTACAATTCCAAAGTGTATGATTGATATGGAAGTTGACAATATTATTAACGATATGTCTCAACAAATGATGTATCAAGGAATCAAACTAGATGATTATTTGAAATACACAAATACAACTATAGAAGATTTAAGAAAGTCACAAACTAAACAAGCTGAGAAATCTGTTAAAGTTAGACTAGCTTTACAAGAAATTATCAAGCTAGAGAAATTAGATGTTACTAAAGAAGATGTTGATGCTAAGATTAAAGAAATGGCAAAGACTTCTGGCAAAACAATCAAAGATACTAAAGCTGGTATCAGTGATGAAAGAATGTCTTATATTAAGAACGACATCTTATTTAACAAACTTGTTAACTTTTTACTAGAAAATAATGCATAATTAATGAATAATTATTCATAATTTATTTGTATTAGAGCAAAAAACATCTTTATTTTTGAGGTGTTAATAAATACTAGGAGTTGAATTTTTATGCTAATACCTATGGTAGTGGACCAAACAAGCACTGGAGAGAGAAGTTACGATATATATAGTAGGCTTTTGGAGGATAGGATAATTTTCCTTACAGGAGAGATTACTGATGCGGTGGCAAACACAGTTGTTGCCCAATTGATATATTTGGAGGCTAAAAATCCTAATAAAGATATTTGTCTGTATATCAATAGTCCAGGCGGAAGTGTTACAGCAGGAATGGCAATTTATGACACTATGAGATATATTAAATGCGATGTTTCTACTATCTGTGTAGGGCTTGCAGCATCAATGGGTGCGTTTTTGCTATCTGGCGGAACTAAAGGCAAAAGATTTTGCTTACCTAATGGAGAAGTAATGGTTCATCAACCACTTGGTGGAGCTCAAGGTCAGGCTTCGGACATAATTATAACTGCTAACCATATTAAAAGAACTAAGCAAAAGTTAATAGACATTATGTCAGAGAATACAGGTCAACCAGCTAAGAAGTTAGTAAAAGACCTAGATAGAGACAACTATATGTCAGCAATTGAGGCAAAAGAATATGGCTTGGTTGATGAAGTTATAGAACCTAGACAAAAGAAAAAATAAATAATCGATAATATATTAGAACTTGCTATTATATAACAAGTTCTTTTTTAACTTTTTTGGTTATATTTAACAAAAATAGTTAAATTGATTTTACAAAAACTCCCATATTGTTTAAACTATTGCAGTATATAAACTAAATAATTATCGTATAATTATAAATAAAAAACTAGGAGTAAAATTTAATGTCAGATAATTTAGATATGTCATGTTCTTTCTGTGGTAGACCACAAACAGAAGCCAAAAAAATAATTTCAAGCCCAGATGGTGCTTCTTTCATCTGTGAGGATTGTGTCAATATTTGCAAAGAAATGTTGAAAGATGAGATAAAAGTCACTGATTTAGACAAAATTGACTTGCCAACACCTCAGGAATTAAAAAAGAAACTTGACGACTATATCATTGGTCAAGACGAAGCAAAGAAAGTATTAAGCGTGGCTGTATATAATCATTACAAGAGAATTAATTATAATATCGATGCTAAGAAGAAGGACTCTGAGCAATTAGATTTAGAGAAGAGCAATGTATTATTAATTGGTCCTACAGGTACTGGAAAAACAATGCTTGCAAGAACTCTAGCCAAAATTCTAAAAGTACCTTTTGCGACAGCAGATGCGACAACTCTAACTGAGGCAGGTTATGTCGGAGAAGATGTAGAGAATATTCTTCTTAAACTTATACAGAATGCAGATTATGATATTAAGAAAGCTGAAAGAGGCATTATCTATATAGACGAAATAGACAAAATCACAAGAAAGAGTGAAAATCGTAGTATTACAAGAGATGTAAGTGGAGAAGGCGTTCAGCAAGCACTTCTAAAAATTATAGAAAGTACAGTTGCCTCTGTTCCTCCACAAGGCGGAAGAAAGCACCCACATCAAGAATTACTACAAATAGATACAAGCAATATTCTATTTATATGCGGTGGTGCTTTTGTTGGATTAGATAAGATTATAGAGAAGAGAACTAGCATATCTTCACTTGGTTTTAATGCAAATATAGAACAAGAGAAAAATATTAAAATGTCAGAGCTAATTAGTCAAATCCAACCACAAGACTTAATTAATTTTGGATTAATTCCAGAGTTTGTAGGAAGATTACCAATTGTAGTTGGTTTAAACGAATTAGATCAAAATGCACTTGTCAAGATAATGGTTGAGCCTAAGAATGCAATAATTAAGCAATATAAGACTATGTTTGGGCTTGATGGGGTCGAACTGGAATTTACTATGGACGCAATTAATGCTGTCGCAGACAAGAGCTTAAAGTTGAAGACAGGCGCAAGAGGCTTAAGAACAATATTGGAATCATGTATGTTAGATTTGATGTTCTTAACTCCAAGCGATAAAGGTATTAAGAAGATAATATTAGACAAAGGTGTTATAACTGGAGAGGCTGACCCAACCCTAATTAAACAACCAGAAATAGAAACTACAGAAACTAAAGCAGTATAGAAAGGAAGATAAATGGAATTTAAATATAATATTAGTGAAGAAGAAGCAAGAAAAAGAGTAGATGGTGAGTATTTAATAGAAGTAAAATTACTTGATAAAGACTCTAAAGAATATCAAGCATTAACAGATAACGAAAAGAAAGTTATCTATCATCTTTGTCGTGCTGGTTTTTGGATAGAAAAAGTAGATTATCAACTTAATTGTAAAGAAAACTTAGATTTCTATCATTTTTGCAAAGCTAAAGCAGATGGCGGAGATGAACATTCTGCCAATGTATTAAGACTACTTAAAGCACAAAAAAGTATCAATTCACTAGACAATAATGGTGACCAGATAAATTTAGCAGATGGAGTAGATAATAAAAATAATAATTTCTATCATTTAGATAATCTTAGCATTTCTGATTTCCATAATTTATTATCAGAGATGCTTTCCAATGGGCAAAAAGACGAAGTTGCAACGATTCTGTCTTGCAGAAGTATTGTAGAATATAAAGATAATAAACTAATAGCAACAGACTATGTAGATTATTTCAAAGAAGAATTTACTAATTGTGCTAACGAATTATTACAAGCAAGCAAGTTTGCCGATGATATTAAATTTAAAGAGTATTTGCTTGCACAAGCTGAGGCTTTAAAAACAGCCAATAACAAACTTGATGCTAAAGCTGATATGCTTTGGGCTAAATTAAAAGAAACAAGATTAGAGTTCACAATAACTAGAGAGTGTTATAACGACCCAATTACAAATTCTATCTTTGCAAATGAAGAATTGGTTGCAAAATTGAAAGAAAATAATATTGAAATTAACCCAAAAGACAATCTTGGTGCAAGAGTTGGAATCGTTAATCTTGAGGGAACTGCACTTCTAGACAAATTAGCGACTTTAAACGATATCGCTTGTAACTTAATGCCATACAAAGAAGAGTATTCAAGCGTAAGCGATAATTCCAATCCTAATCAAGTTGCTGTTGATGTGGATTTGATAGCTATGACAGGAGATACAGGTGCATATAGAGCTGGAATAGTTCTTGCTGAGAATTTACCTAATAGCGATAAGCTAGCTATAAAGCTTGGCGGTGGAAGAAGAAATGTGTATCATAGACAAGTAAGAACTACTAAGTCAAGCGAACTTTATAAGATTCTTTTAAATCCAGACTATATTAAGTATTACAACTTAGAAGCGTGTCACTGGGGAACGATTGAACATGAAAATACTCACTCTCTTGGCCCTAAGAAAAGTAGTCTTGGAGAGTTCGCTAGCATTATTGAAGAGTTTAAAGCAGATATGGGTATTTATGCCTTCTTAGAAGAGTATGAGAATGCTGGGTTATTTACTCAAGACCAAGTTAATCAAATTATTGTTACAGAACTTTATTCTAATTTCTCTAAAGCTAAGCCAAAGATGTCACAAGCACATAGAGTAAGAAGTGTTATGATAACTAACAGAATGATGTCAGAAAAAGCTATCACCTTTAGTAATAATCAATTATCTTTTGATATCCCAAAAGTTATAGAAGTTGCAAAAACTATGCTTGCGGAAGTAGTTAGGCTTCAACTTGATGGAAGCGTAAAGAATGCTAAAGATTATGTTGATAAATATTTTGTTTGGACAGACGCTCATCAAACTATTGCGGAAATAATTAAGAAACACTCTAAGAAACTAAACGGCGAAGTTGTTGCTCCTATATATGAGGAAGCAATAACAGATTTAAGTTTATAGAAATATATACACTCAAATTTAATCTTGGGTGTATTTTTTGTTATATATATATTAACTAAAGCATATATATTATTGAGATTCGTGTCTATCATGGAGGACAATATGATAAGTTATATTAATGAGATATTAGATACTGCCAAACTTCCATTAGATGAGATTAAAGATACAGTAACAATAAGTTTAGTTGGAGGCAAAGCATTAGTTATCAATAACTATATTAAGATACTATCATATTCTACATCACATATAGTTCTTAAGATTAAGAATGATGAACTTATAATAGATGGCAAAGATATAATGATTAAGCAGTTAGACAAAAAGGATTTATGCTTAGTAGGACAGATTGCACAGGTAGGCTTTGCCAAAGAGGTTAAAGAGTATGAGAAAGATAAAGAATAATTTTTCCAAACTCAATGTACAAGGTCTTAATATAGATAGACTAATTAATAAATTGAAAGACTCAGATATTAAGATATATAATATGCAAAGAGTAAGCTACGATAATCTTACAATGGTAGTAGATAGTAAAGATGTTCCAGCTATTAGTAATAATAATGTAAATATAGAAGTACTAGACACTTATGGTTCTAATAAGTTATTAAAGTTGCTATTACAACGTATAGGTATAGTTATAGGAGTATTGCTATCAATAATTATGATAATAATACTTAATATGTTCACATTACATATAGAGATATTAGGGATAGAGAATATTACTAAAGAAGAAGTTATAGATACTCTA
>CAZVVP010000029.1:0-15254 GCA_964630515.1 uncultured Christensenella sp.
AGAAAAAGAAATGTAAGGAAGAGAATTTTCATGTCAAAATATTTAACCAGAAATAACAAATCTTTTAGTCTTGCTATGGAGAGATTTGGATTTAACTACCAAAGAAAGTTTTTTATCTCTGACCTTACAACGAAGTGTTTTGCCTATAGTAATGAAAATATGCAAGAAGTGTATATGCATATCTTATCCAAGAGGAAAGATATTACTAAAGCTTTAGTTGTTGGAAGTAGTGGCGACCAATTACTTAATGCGTTATATTATGGAGCAAAGAAAGTAACACTGGCTGATTTAAATGCAATGTCAGAACCTACAACTGAATTAAAAATCGCTGGAATTAAGAATTTGGCTTACGAAGATTTTTTGACCTATTGGCACAAAGATAAAGTCTTAGATTATAAAACTTACACAAAGATTTCACATAGCCTTAATGATAATGCCAAAGTGTTTTGGGACGAAATATTTCTAAACTTAGATAGTTTAGATGCTGACAATAACTATGAAATTATGTCTTCAATATTCCAAGCATTTTCTTTTTCCACATTTGGTGAAAATCTTATGAGTATTGGAAGTGAGTTCTTTAGAGATAAAGAGAAGTATAATAGACTACAAGAAATTCTTAACGCTAATGATTACAAGCTTGATTATATAGTTGCCAACTTTACAATTTTCCCAGAAGTAATTAAGGGCAAATTTGATATGATGGCACTATCTAATGTTTATGATTATGTAGGGCATGATAATTTCAGAAATACAATTGAGCATCTAGTAAATAACAATTTAAAGCCAGATGGCGTTATTCAGATTAATTATAATTTTGATAAAAATAGACCAATAACAAGCAAAAAGGTGGAAGATTTGTGTGAAGGCTTAGGCAAGTTTGATATTAGAGAAATGAAAGATGTTGTAACTTCCGTAGGAGATTATGACGTTGATATTTCTTCTAATCATTTGCTTATAAAGTCAGAAGAATTACAAAAGGAATAATTATGGAAACTAAAGAATATTTTGAGAATTTACTTGAGAATAAATTAAGTGAGTTATCAGATTTTAATGCCAACTTCTTTGAAGATAATTTAATAAGAAACTCTAACGATTTTAATTTATCCTTAGAGTCTTTTGTTATGAATTATGACACAAAGTTAAATGAAAAAGATTTTGGATTGAGTTCAAGCTCAATAATGCGAAAATGTTTTGGTTATAGTAACGAAAACTTAGCAGGTGTGTTTAATCATATTCTATCAAAGAGGAATAAATTAGATAGAGTTGCACTGGTTGGCAGTAGCGGTGACCAAGTGCTTAATGCGTTATATTATGGAGCTAAAGATGTAACTTTGGTTGACGGCAATCCTATGAGTGAGTCTGTTACAGAATTAAAGATGGCATATGTCAAGAATTTGCCTTATGAAGAATTTATTAAGATATGGGAAAATAATTATTTTGACGGCGAATATACAAAGAGAGTGCCCAAAGATAGATTTGAGAACCTTCTTAATACAGGCAATTATGCCAAAGTTTCACATAGTCTTAATGATAATTCCAAAGCGTTCTGGGACAATATCATGCTTAATATTGACGATAAAGAAACTCTTGATATAATAGCAACAATCTTTAAGGAATATACATTTTCTGTTGTAAGTCAAGGAAAAATTATTCCACATAGCTCAGGAAGTAGTTTTTTCAAAAACAAAAGTGAATATAGAAGATTGCAAAATATATTAAACAAAGGCGATTACAAAATCGATTATATAACCGCCCACTTAGAGGATTTTCCTAAAGTATTGGAAGGCAAATTTGATTTGATTGCACTATCTAATATATATGATTATGTAAGATCGGAGGATTTCAATAGGGTGGTTGATAATCTTTCAGAGAATAGCTTGAAAGAAGGCGGAGTGATTCAGTTATATTATATGTTTAATAACAAGTATAATGCGCCTAACCAATTAGCTGTTACAAATGGAAGCGTATCTATAGAGGATTTGCCAAAGAAACATAAGAATGTTACAGCAATTCCAAGAAGTTATTTGTACATTAAAGATGAAGCAGAAATGGAATAAAAATAATACAAAAGGAGAAAGTTACCACTATGCATTCAGAAGATAAAGACTTATTTAATAATCCTGATTATAGTATTGCCCTAGAGAGATTTTACAAAAACTATAAATTCGAAACTAATTCTTTAGAACGTGAATCAATAATATCACTTACTGACGAATGCTTTGCAGCAAGCAATGAGAACTTAAAATTAGTGTTTAAACATATACTCTCTAAGAATAAAAAATTATTAAGAGTAGCAGTTGTGGGAAGTAGTGGTGACCAAGCCTTAAACGCTATATTTAAGGGAGCTAAAGATGTAACATTAATGGACAAAAATCCAATGTCAGAAATGGCGACTGAGTTAAAAATTGCTGGTATCAAAAATCTAAGCTTTATTAAATTTATGGAATATTGGAACAAAGAAAACATCTTAAATAGCCATGTTTATTCCAAGATATCTCATAGCCTTAATGATAATGCCAAACTTTTCTGGGATACAATAATGTTAGAAATGTCAGGGCAATCAGATCATAGTTTAGTTGCAAGTATTTTTCAAAGAGATAGTTTTTGGCAACATGATTATGATGTAAGAGGAAGTGAGTTCTATAGAAGAAAACATAGTTATAACAAACTTCAAAAGATATTAAATACTAATGATTATAGCATTAGTTACAAAGTAGCCGACTTCCAAGATTTCCCTAAAGTGTTGGAGGGTAAATTTGATTTAATAATGCTATCTAACATTTATGATTATGTAAGTGTTACAGATTTCTTTGAGACTTTTGATAAACTAAAGATTGATAATTTAAGTTCAAACGGAGTAATACAACTCCTTTATGATTTTGAAAGAGATGTGTATTTTCCTTTCCTATCATCATTCTCAGAAGTTGCAAGTGAATATATAAATAAAGATGATTTGCATAGTAAAGTTGTCCCAAGTACAACTAATGCTATAGGTTGTAGAGAATATGAAAAGAACTGGCTTTATGTAGCAAACGAAGAAAAAGATAATGAATCAACTTTTGAAAAATATGTGTAAGTAATAAATTAATCTAATCAGTCATATGTATTTTTGTCTACAGGTAAGATTTGATTCAATTGCTAAAGTAAAATTACTTTTGTCAGTTAATGTAGAAAATTGTAATACTTTGAAAAAATAGTTGCTTATCTGTAACAGGTTGTGTTACAATAGCCTCGCAGTTCGCTTTTTGAAAGATAGGAAGGAGTGTAAAAATTTATATATGAGTATACTAGATTTGCAAGTTGGAAATATAGTTGATATTGATGGTGACCTCTATAAAGTTAACGAAATTGAGACAGGATATAATAGAGTTAATGTAAAGTTAGAGAATATCGAAACCAAAGACTTAATTGAGAAAACCTTTAATAGTTTCTCTGAGATTAATATAGTTGAGATAGTTGATAAGAAAATGCAATTTTCTTACCTTGACGGCAAGTTATATTACTTTATGGATATAGAAACTTATCAACAATTAGCATTGACTGAAGAAATGGTAAAAGATTATATGAAATACATAGTCGAAGACGCTATTGTAACTATGAGTTTTGTCAGAGATAAGATGATAGGAGTAACTTTGCCAGATGAGGTTGAGTTGATTGTTGCTGAAGAAGAAAAGTCTTTGGACAACGCAAAAACTGTTATCCTTGAGACTGGTCATAGCATTGAAGTTCCCAAAACTATTATTGTAGGGGACAAGATTAAGATAAATACCAAGACTGACCAATTTGTAGAAGTGGTTAATAAAATATAAAAAAAGTAAAGATTAGTCTTTACTTTTTTTGTTATGCAATAGTATTCAAAATGACGGAATATAGCAAAATTTGTCAAATTTGCAAGATGTTTATTTCGTAATTTTATTAAGAGCAATTAGTATCCCAAGCTTGCCATATTCATAAGTAAGTCCACCTTGCATATATGCTACATATGGATTTACCATAGGACCATCACAACTAAGCTCAATGGTAGAACCCGAAATAAAACTTCCGCCAGCCATAATCTCATCGTGAGGGTATCCGTCCATAGGGGCTGGGATTGGTGTAACATAACTATCTACTGGACTTCCAAATTGCACTCCTTGACAGAATTTAACTAATTTATCAGGGTTGTCTAAAGTGATTGTTTGGATAATATCTGTTCTTTTGTCATTATATTTAGGTTCAACTTTGTATCCCAATTCTTCAAGAATTGCACTTGCAAATATCATAGTCTTAACACTATTTTTTACAGCATTAGGGGAAAGATACAAACCTTTATAAAGATTTAAATTTTGATTTAAGTTAGCTCCAATATTTTTTCCCAAACAAGGTGCGGAATATCTTTCTGCAATATCTTCTATTAAATATTTTTTGCCCACAATATATCCACCAGTTCTTGCAAGTCCACCGCCTAAGTTCTTCATTAGTGAGCCTACTATTATATCTGCTCCAACTTCTATTGGTTCTTTCTCTTCCACAAAATCGCCATAGCAGTTATCTATCATAATAATAACATCTTTGTCGACTTCCCTTATTGCCTTACAAACTTTCTCAATTTTGTCAATATTTAAACTTAGTCTGTTGCTGTATCCGCGACTTCTTTGAATTTCTACTAATTTTACCTTGTCCTTTTGTAATCTTTTTTGGATAGTAGGGATATCGAAATCATTGTCTATTAAATCTATCTGCTCATAATTAATTCCATGTTTCATTAGCGAATTTCTACTATCTCCCTCAAATCCAATAATACTCTTTAACGAATCGTAAGGCTCTCCGCTGATTGATATAAAAGTGTCGCCATGCTTAAGAAGTCCAAAAAAAGTAAGAGATAATGCGTGAGTGCCTGACATTATTTGAGTTCTAACTAATGCGTCTTCTGCTTTAAATATTTTAGAGTAGATTCTCTCTAATTTGTCTCTTCCTTCATCATAAAATCCATATCCTGTGATTTCGCTAAAATCATTAACTCCAACTCTTTCTTCTTGGAAAGCTTTAAGGACTTTGGCAGAGTTAACCATACCAATCCTTTCTACTTCCTTAAATAGTGGAGCGATTTTTTCTTCCACTTTGTCTGCTAATTTAACCAATTTGTCGTCTATATCATAACCATAATACATAATCTTTACTCCCCATATGTGCTATATTTTACTATTTTCAAAGCTTTTTGTAAATAGAAAATATTAAATAAAATTCTTTAATTTATTCAAAAACTTGAAAAGTGCTAAAAAATATATTGACAAAGAGGGGTAAGTTTAGGTAAAATATTCCAGTAATTAAAAAAATTTAAGGAAACGAAAAATTATGATAGATGTAAATGATATTAAAAATGGTATGACCTTACAAATTGAAGGAAATATTTATCAAGTAGTAGAATTCCTACATGTTAAACCAGGTAAAGGTTCTGCTTTCATGAAGACCAAATTACAAAACATGAGAAATGGTGCTACAATTGAGCGTACTTTCAATACAAACGTTAAGTTTGAAGAAGCTAGAATTGATAGAGTAAAAGTTCAATACTTATACGAAGATAACGGTTCATTCAATTTCATGGACACAACAACTTATGACCAATTTGAGTTAACAAGTGAACAAATCGGCAATAAGAAGAATTTCTTAATTGAGAACATGGAAGTTGAAGTAACTAGATTTGGTAACGAACTTCTAGGAATTGCATTGCCTGATAAGATTGAATTTACAGTTGTAAGTACAGAGCCTGCAGTTAAGGGTAACTCTACTACAAACGCATCTAAAGATGCTTATACAGAGACAGGACTTTTGGTTAAAGTTCCTCTATTTATCGAAGAAGGCGAAAAGATTATTGTTACTTCTGATGATGGTAAATATTATTCTAGGGCTTAATTTTTAAGTCCTTTTTCTTTTTATAAAAAATATTTAAGGAGAAATTATAATGGATAGAGTAGTACTTGTAACAGGTGGTGCAAGAGGAATTGGAAAGAAGATTGTTTTGAGCTTTGCAGAGCAAAAAGATAAAGTAATTGTAAATTATAACAAAAGTGTAGATAGAGCAAAAGAGTTGGAGAAAGAACTTAAATCCAAAGGTGTCGATTGTCTATTTATCAAAGCAGATATTTCTATTGAGGCAGAAGTGAAAAATATGGTCGATTTGGCTGTAAGTAAATATGGAAGAATTGATATCTTGGTTAATAATTCTGCCATCACTAATGACACATTATTTCAAGACAAAACTGCTGAGAGCTTTAGAAAAGTTATTGATGTTAACTTAATTGGGACTTTTAATGTAAGCAAACTTGTTGGAGATATTATGTACAAACAACAAAGTGGCAAAATTATCAATATCTCCTCAACTAATGGCATTAACACATATTTCCCAATGTGCTTAGAGTATGACGCTTCTAAAGCAGGAGTAAATTCTCTTACTCATAATCTTGCTATGCAGTTTGCCCCCTATGTTAACGTTAACGCAATTGCGCCTGGCTTTATTGCAACAGAAAGCGAATTAGATGGCATGGACGAAGAGTTTGTTAAGTTAGAAGAGGAAAAAATCCTACTAAAAAGGGCAGGCAAGGAGGAAGATGTGGCTAATTTAGCTACTTTCCTTGCAAGTAACAAAGCAGATTTTATTAATAACCAAATAATCAAGATTAATGGAGGAATGTTTGGCGATTAATATAGCTAAATATATATTTGTGAAGTTTTTTCTCAAATATATATTTTTTTAAAATTTATAAATTGGCTAAAAGTTTGGTTTAAAGGAAATTTTCTGTTACAATTAATTTAACTTATGTGAGAAATGGAGAAAGTGAAATGCCAAAGTATTTCAAACCTAATTACAAAAATAGTATTATTTCAATCCCTGCAACTATTATGTCTTATCTTGGGATTAAGCACAAATATACTACAAATGCGACCCTTAAGAAAGAGTTAAGAAAGAACTACAAGAATATTGTTTTTATCCTTTTTGATGGGTTTGGCAAAAGCATTGTTAATAAGAACTTAAAACCTAGTGATTGCTTGAGAGCAAATATGAAAGATACTTTGCACAGTGTTTTCCCTCCAACTACAACTGCAGCAACAACTAGCTATATCACTTGCTCATATCCAGCAGAACATGGTTGGTTGGGTTGGAATATGTATTTTGAAGATATTAATGAGACTTTGGACCTTTTTACTGCAAGAGAATCTTTCACTCAAGTACAACTTGAGGACAAAGATTATGTAAGAAAAACTCTTCCATTAAAGACAGTATTTGAAAGAATAGATGGGAAGAAAGGATATAATGTGGCAAGTCTTTATCCTGCTAAACTAAAAAGCTTTTGTAATAAAAATTATAGTTATAGAACTCTAAAGGAAATGTTTAGTAAGATTAAACAAGTTTGTAGTAACTCTAAGAAAAATATACTTTATTGTTATAACGAAAGTCCTGATGATTTAATGCACGAATTTGGAACGACCTCTATAGAGGCAAAAGATTTTATCTCAAGCATTAATGTAGGACTTGAGACTCTAAAGGAAGAGTTAAACGATACTCTTATTATAATATCTGCTGACCACAGCCAGATTGATATTAAGAGTAGGATATATTTGCATCAATACAAAGATATCTGCGAATTGCTTGAGACTCCTCCATATCTAGATTCTAGAGCGGTGTCTTTTAGAGTCAAGCATGGCAAGAAAGTGGAGTTTTATAACCTATTTAATAAGTACTTTGGCAACGAATTTGTACTCCTTACAAAAAAGACTATCCAGAAGAAAAAATTATTTGGAGAAAGTTCAGAGTTGGTTGAGAAATATATAGGGGATTTTGTCGCTATTGGTATAGGCAACTCTATAATCCAATACACTAATAGAGATGAAGAGCATTTGTTTAATTTCAAAGGTCATCACGCAGGCCTTACAAAAGAGGAAGTAGAAGTTCCACTTATATTAATTTCTAAGAAATAAATCTTTGAAAATAACAAAATCTTTATTTTATAAAAAAATATTTTAAATATCACAAAAATTATGTTATACTGCATTTGTGTTATGTTATTTTATAAAGTTTGATTATTAAGATAACATATTGAATTAATTAAAAAGAGTTAAATTATATGGCTGAAAAAGAAGTTAAGAAAGTACTGAAAAATGTAGTTTTGAATATTAAATTAAAGCGTGACTTTGAGGAAAAGCCAGAGCTTTATTCCCGTTTGCAACTACTTCCTAAAGATGTCTATCAAGATGCTGATGAGAATAATTTGCTGGTTGAAAATAAAGATAATATTGAGCCTAAGAAAAAAAAGAAATTTAATAAACAAATATGGAGTTGGCTATTTATATTGCTTAATATAGTAGTTGTTGCTATTATTTTTGTAACTCAGTCGATAGAAGGCGGGATTAAGCCAATAAGCGAATTATTTGCAGAAGCTCCTTATTATAGATTCCTATTCTTAGGATTAGGTTTAATGTGTGTAGTTCTTCTAATAGAAGCTTTAAAATTTTTCCTTATAATAAAGAAGAATACTGGCAAGTGGAGACCTTTAATTTCTTTAAATGTAGCTGTTATTGGAAGATATTGGGATTGTATTACTCCGTTTGGTTCAGGTGGTCAACCGTTCCAAATTTATTATATGAGTAAGCACGGATATAAGGCAGATAACGCTACAGGAATACCTTTAACAAAATATTTGTTCTGGCAGGTATCTTTCTGTATAATTTCAGTTATTGTTCTTCTTATTCCTATTGAAATTGCCAATGTAGGAAGTGTAATTAAATACCTTGCATGGTTTGGAATAATCGGTAATTTATTGTTATTCTCTTTCATGTTACTTATGTCAATTAATAAAAGAATAGGTAACAAAATTCTTACTTGGGTCTTAAAGCTTTTGACAAAGTTAAAATTTATTAAAAACTACGACAAAGCTTATGCCAAAGCACATGAGACGTTCGATAACTATCAGAAATGTATTAAAGCTAATCTAAAGAGTCCATTACAGTTTCTATTACAACTATTCTTAGGAATGCTTAATATTGTCCTTAACGCATCAATTGCTTACTGTGTATATTTAGCATTTAACTATGCATATATTCTAGACGGAACTGTTATCCAAACTGGTTGGCTACAAATAGTTGCAATGTCGATCCTTTGTGATGCTGCATCCTCCTTAATTCCACTTCCGGGTGGTTCTGGTGCAGCAGAACTTTCATTTATAGGCTTGTTTGGGCTAATGTTTAAGTCAGATATGCAGTTCTGGGCAATGCTATTTTGGAGATTCTTCACATACTATGGCATTATAGTTATTGGTCTAATATTTACAATTTGTAACTCTGTAGCAAGCAGTAGAAGAGCAAAAAAATTGCAAACTTTAGTGCAGGTGAAATAATGATTGAGGACAAAAAAGTAGTACTTATTACTGGAGTTTCTAGCGGAATTGGGCTAGAGGTTGCACGTAAGTTTATCCAAAATGATTATATTGTATATGGCATTGGAAGAAAAAACTTCCAATTAGATGGTCTTAATTATATCCAAGTGGATTTGAGAGAATATGAGGTTGTTAATAACAAAATTAATGAAATTATAGCTAAGGAAGGCAAAATAGATATTGTTATAAATAATGCAGGTATGGGCATAAGTGGTCCTACTGAGAATGTAAGTATTGATGATGTTAAGAAAATAATGGAAATTAATTTCGTTGGCGTTGTTAATGTTGTAAAATCTGTTTTGCCAAGCATGAGAGAAAGAGGGGAAGGGAGAATTGTATGCGTTAGCTCAGTTGGTAGCCTTGTTGCATTGCCTTTTCAAAGTTTCTATTCTGCCAGCAAATCCGCACTTGATTCTTTTGTAGATGCAACTAGGTCAGAAATTAAGAAGTTTGGTGTACAAATTCTTTGTGTTCACCCGGGCGATGTACAGACAGGCTTTACTTCTGCAAGAGAGAAATTTGCCATGCCAGAAGATAACCCATACAAAGAGACTTGCGAAAGATGTGTCGGTCATATGGAGAAAGACGAAGAGAATGGCATGACTCCAGCTTATGTAGCTAATAAGATATACAAGATTTCTGTAAGAAAAAGATATAAGCTTAGAAATGTTATAGGCAATAAGTATAAGTTCTTTATGTTTGTCTTAAATCTTCTTCCAAGAAAGATGAAAGAGTGGGCAGTACGACTTATGTATTTTTAGAAAATTCCAACAAAGACAATTTGCTGGAATTTTTTTGTTTTAAATTTTTTATGAACATTTGGTCTTTTTGAAAAATATAGTTTGCTTCTATATTATACTTCTTAAAAAAAATAAAAGGAGTAATATATGAATTTAAAATTTTCAGAAAGATTGAAAGAATTAAGAATAGATGCAAAGATATCTAAGTCTAAACTTGCAAAACAAATCGGCTATTCTTATAGAGCAGTCGATATGTGGGAAAATAATTTAAGAACACCAAGTATTGATGCTGTTTATTTATTAGCCCAATATTTTGGTGTAACTTCAGACTATTTATTAGGTTTGGAAGATTAGTAAAAAAATAGCAAAGATTAAATATATCTTTGCTATTTTTTATTATTATGAAAGTTTACAGAATTGCTAAATTTTGCGCTTTTTGATAAACTCACATACATCTAAATAATTGTTATTATTATACTCAATATCACAGTCTCTTTCAAGGTAATTCTTATCTCTAAAGTTAAGAGTTTCTAAGTCAATATCTTCTCTTTGTTTTAATCTTTGTAGCCTAGTTTCATCATCAAGAACACATTTGATTTTTATACTTTTATCAAAGTCCCAAATCCCAGAGTTGATATGGTCTAGTAGATAGTGGTCAAAGTTGGTTTCTGCCATATAATTAATCAAGAATGTTTTGCACTTATCTATCATGAAAGTGTTCCATTTACCATACTTTTCGTTATCTTCTTTGATTTTTTTTAGAATAAAATTACAATCAATAGTATCTTCAACCATTACATTTTCGCTAAATAATTCTTTAGCAAATTCTTTAACATCGTCCAAATCCATCAAGTCTTTGTTAAGTTCGTCCAAAGATATATGGATAGTGTTAGGCAAATCTTTTGCTAACTTTTCACAAAGATAAGTTTTGCCTGAGCCACTTTTTCCAAAAACTAAAATAACCATAAAATATTTTTCCTTTAATTTTTTTATTAACTAAACTTTAGTTGTTTGATATTAGTATTATCTTAATTTGTCAAAATTATATCAACAAATTGTTTTTTTGTAAAACAAATTAGCACAAATGTTTGAGTGGGTATAGGTTTTGTTTGCTAATTTTTTTTGTTTTTGCTACACTTATAGACGAATAATGAGGAAAGTATATGAGACTTAACGGAATAGTACAAGAAATTATATATAGAAACATTGACAACAACTATACAGTTTGTGTACTTGATTGCAACAATGAAGAAATTACTGCAGTTGGGCGTTTTCCTAATATATGTGAAGGGGAATGTGTAGAGCTTGAGGGTCAGTTCATAAAACATGCTAAATTTGGTGAACAATTTAGCGTTAAGAGTGTCAAAATTACTCCCCCAAACACTGAAGAAGGGATTGTAAAATATCTTAGCAGTGGGCTTATTAAAGGTGTAGGTCCGGTTACTGCCAGTGCAATTGTTGCGAAATTCGGCAAAGACACACTAGATATTATTGAGTTCACTCCAGAAAGATTAGCAGAGATTAGGGGGATTAGTGCAAATAAAGCTATGGAGATAGCAGAGCAATTTGGTTCTGTTAGAAAGATGCAAAATACAGTTATTTTTCTTCAAGAATATGGGATTTCTACCAATCTTGCTATAAAGATATTTAATAGATATGGCGAAAAGACGCAAGAATTAATGCAAGACAATCCATATAGGCTAGTTGAAGATGTAGAGGGGATAGGTTTTCATACTGCAGACAAAATAGCACAAAGTATGGGAGTTGAGCCAACAAGTGAGTTTAGGTTAAGGGCAGGAATACTCCATGTAATGAAAGACAACTCTGACAGAGGCGGTCACACATATATACATTTAGAGAATTTAGTAGGAGAGTTAAATAATCTACTTAGACAAGAGACAACTAGAGATAAAGTTGTAAGCGTTATAGAGAAACTTGCAATTGATGGCGTAGTTAAGTTCTTTGAAGAAAAGGAAGTTGAGTGCGTTGCTTTATCTAAATACTACAATATGGAGAAAAGTGTTGCGTGCACTCTCCAATTAATCGACACTTGTGTGGACAAGAGAAATCTAGAGGTTGATGATGAGATTAAGATGTATGAGTTACTTAACAAAATCTCTATGCATGAAAACCAAAAAGAAGCAGTAAGAACTGCGGTTAGTAATGGTGTATCTGTAATTACTGGAGGACCGGGCACAGGAAAAACCACCATTGTTAAGTGTATTCTACAAATTTACAAAAGTATGCGAAAAAGAGTGCAATTAATGGCACCAACCGGAAGAGCTGCAAAGAGGTTAAGTGAGAGTACTGGCATGGAGGCTACAACAATACACAGAGCTTTGGAGCTTGACTTTACGAACTCTAATATGTTTTTTTATAACAACATGAACAAACTTCCCTTTGATGTCATAATAATAGACGAAGTTAGTATGGTAGATATTCAACTTATGTATTATTTGACCAGAGCTATAAGACAAGGCACACAACTAATTCTTGTAGGAGACAAAGACCAGCTAGCAAGTGTGGGTTGCGGAAATGTGCTTGCAGATATTCTTGCAAGCGGGCAGTTTAGTACTGTGTGTTTAACTCAAATATATAGACAGAGTCAAGATAGTCTTATTATTACTAATGCACACGCTATCAATAATGGCAAAATGCCAATAATTAATAACAGTAGTAAAGACTTCTTCTTTAGCGAACAGGTAGAGCAGAATAAGGTGCTTGATACAATTGTTTCTATGTGTACGACTAGGATTCCAAAATTTCTAGATGTTGACCCTTCTAAAATTCAAGTTTTAGCACCTATGAAAGCGGGAGTAATCGGGATAGATAATATTAACAAAAATTTACAAGACAAACTAAATCCATCATCTCTTGACAAAATTGAGATTGAGTTAGAAAAGTGTATTTTTAGAGTCAATGACAGAGTTATGCAAATCACCAATAACTACGAAAGGAACTGGAAAAAGCCCAATGGTGAGATTGGCTCAGGGGTATTTAATGGTGATATTGGAGTTATATATGATATTGATATTAATACCAATCAAGTCACAATTGATTTTGAAGATGGAAGAAGAAGTATATACTTTAAGCCAGAGTTAAATGAGTTAGTTCTAAGCTATGCAATAACTATTCACAAAAGTCAAGGAAGTGAGTTTGATGCAGTAGTTATCCCAGTTCTTAATGGACCTCCCATGTTACTTACAAAGAATCTTCTTTATACTGCTGTAACTAGGGCAAAAAAGATGGTTGTTTTGGTGGGTACTAAGCAGTGCATTGCAAGAATGATTCATAATAACCATACACAGATTAGATACACCATGCTTAGAAGTTTCTTAGACAATATGGAAGAGATTATTAAAGGTGTCACTAGAGACGAAGAAGATTTAGAGGATATAGAAGATTAATTATGCCAAAAAGTAAACTTATTTCAAGAATTATGGAAAATATGTTTCCAGACAATTTCAATTGTATAATATGTGGCATAGAGTTAAACACCAGCTCCAGATATAGTCTTTGTTACAATTGTATAGAGACTTTGCCTTTTATTACAGACAAATCTTGTGTTAAGTGTGGAGCCAAAGTTGTCGCTGATACAAGGGTTTGTTCTGACTGTAAGAGGATAAAGAGAATTATTGACAAGAATTACAGTGCAATCGTTTATGATGGCGTAATTAGGAAAGTAGTGCATGAACTAAAATATAACAACAAGAGGTTCTATGCCAAATTTTTAGGCAGAATACTTTATGACAAATTTCTTGAAGTGTTGGAAGAATATTCTCCCGATGTGATTATCCCAGTTCCTGTAAGTAAAGACAGAAAGAAGTCAAGAGGGTATAATCAAGTGGAGCTAATGCTTGAAGAGTTTGAAACACACAAAGATATTATTGACCCTGACGCAATTATTAGAATCGTGGATACTCCCTTTCAAGCAAGATTAAAAAGGGAAGAAAGATTAGATAATTTGAAAGGAGTGTTTAAGATTGTAGACTTTACTGCAATAGAAGGAAAGAGAATCCTTGTCATTGATGATATCTTTACAACAGGCTCAACTATGGACGAATGTGCAAGAATATTACTTGGTGCTGGAGCTAAAGAGGTTAGGTCTCTAACTTTGGGTAATGCCCATGTAGATAGAGTGTTGGATAAGGATAAAGAAGAGCAAAATTAATATTAATTCTCTTAAAAAACTCTTGACAAATATATGTTCTTAGTGTAAAATTATATCGCTTTGAAGATTTTCGAAGAATTTTTTGTATGTTAGCCCCTATAAGAAATTACTTTCGGAAATGCGAAATAAGATGTTTAAAAATATTTTTAAGTTTAGTAATTTTTTAAGGAGAAATATACTTTATGAAGACAATTATGGCTAATAAAGCTACAGTGGAAAGAAAGTGGTTTGTAGTTGATGCTGCTAATATGCCTCTTGGTAGAGTTGCTACTCAAGTTGCGATGATTCTTCGTGGCAAACATAAACCTACATATACTCCACACGTAGATTGTGGCGATTATGTAATCGTTATTAACACTGATAAGGTTATCCTTACAGGAGATAAATTAAATCAAAAGATGTACTATAGACATTCTGGTTTCCCAGGTGGACTTAAAGGTACTCAATACAAGACTTTAATGGCAACTAAGAGCGATTTCGTATTTGAGAAAGCTGTTAAAGGTATGCTTCCTAAGAACTCACTTGGAAGAGATATGTTTAGAAAGTTGAAAGTTTACAAAGGAGCTGAGCATCCACATGAAGCTCAATGCCCAGTTGCTTACACTATCAAAGGAGGAGTTAAATAATGGCAGAAGAAGCAAAGAAGACTACAAAGACAGTAAAGAAGATTCCTGCTAACAAGAAAGTTAATTTCAGTGCTACTGGTAGAAGAAAACAAGCTATGGCTAGAGTTAGGCTTTGCCCTAATGGTAAAGGAACATTCAGAGTGAAGGGTGCATTACTAGACGAATACTTTGGTCTAGGCACTCTTCAACAAATCGCTATGCAACCACTTGCATTAACAGAAACTTCTCTTAAATATGATGTAGAAGTTAATGTTCATGGTGGTGGTCTTACTGGTCAAGCTGGTGCAATCAGACACGGTGTTGCTAG
>CAZVVP010000030.1:0-14001 GCA_964630515.1 uncultured Christensenella sp.
ATTGTAGCAAATGCCCCCCCCCCAATGTCAAACGATTGTGGGTAACTTTTTAAAATAATTAAAAAATTTTTGTAAAAAATCTTTAAGGTTACATTTCGCTCACATTATAAGCCTCTCAATTTTTTCCACTAAATTTCTCCGTTCATCTTTACTTTTTGGTAATTCTATATTATACTTAATAGTATAACTATAAGAAGAAGCCACAAAATGCTTATGTGAGGTGAACTTAATGAATAATATATATAAGAAGTACAAAGAAAGATTAGTGGAGATTTCTGGCAAAAACAGAAGTTTGTTCTCAAAAAAAATTGGCAAGCAGTATGCTTATGATATCGCAAAGCTAATCAAGGATAATGAAGAGAAAGTTTCTCTATTTATGGATTTCTTACTAAAAGGCAATCGCACTGGCTTTACACTAATTGACAAAGACACAAGAGCAAGTCTATATGATATCCTTAATCTATCCCAAAAGCTTGAGCGTAAGTTCCAAGACAAAACCAATATGTCAGTTGAGGATTTAAGAAAAGAGAACTTGAGGCGTGAGAGACTAAAGAGAGATGAGCTAAAGAAAGCACATCTATCTCAAGTAGGTCACCTAAGGACGCTAAAGAGGGAAGTTGATGAGTTTGCAAAAGAGACAGGCAGATATGAGATGTTTGTAGGCTATCCTTTTGTACAAGGAGAATTGAACAAAGACACAATGATTAAAGCCCCTCTTATGCTATTTCCTATGGAGATTGTTATAAGAGATGAGTTTACTGTTGATTTGGAATTTAAGAAAGATGAACCAATCATGCTAAACAAAGTTTTTATCCTAGCATATGCTAAGGAAAATAGGCTTATTGTAGATGATTTAATCCAAGAATTTGACAAAGACAACAAGTTCAACTTCTCTCATGTTGCGGAGGTAGTGGAGTATTTAAACAAATTTGGCTTTAAGCTAAAGTACTCTGAGAGCAGTAAACTAGAGGACTTTGAGGCTGGCGGAGAACCACATAGAGCGGACAAGTTGACTATTAGAAACTATGCTGTTATTGGGAGATTTCCTCTTGCTAACTCAATATATAACGACTACCAAGTGCTAGAGAAAGAGAGGCTTTCTACCCCTGCGATAGATTTGTTACTTGCAAGCGTTGATCCAGCTAAAACTAAGGCTAAGAATGTAGCTACAGAGACTTTCCCAATTGTTGAGAACGACACTTCTCAAGCCAAAGCACTAGATGAGATAAATAAGTTTGGCAACGTTGTTATTTTTGGACCTCCTGGAACAGGTAAGTCGCAAAGCATTGTTAACATTATCTCAGATAGTATCGCTAAGGGCAAAAATATTCTTGTTGTGTCTCAGAAGAAAGTCGCTATGGACGTAGTATATAATAGGCTTAACACTCTATCTAATAAGACAATGTACATAACAGATGTGGAAAAATCTCTTACAATGTTTTATGATAAAGTCAAGAGAGTGCATAATGAGGTTCTTCATTCTAAGCCAAGTGAGGCAATAGTGAAGCAAAAAAAGTTGTCTCAAGACATTGAGGAAGAAGTTAAGCACTTAGATGAGCTATCTAAGGCAGTTTTTAGTCCCCTTTCTAACTATGGGGAGAGTTTGCAGACCCTATATGCAACAAGCACACAAGTCAAGAAAGGCACATTTGAGTTTAAGATATACAATGCATTAACACAAAACAATGAAATTATGTCTTATGATTATCATACTCTTAAAGACACTCTTGCAAAGATTTATGACAAGAAGAAAGACAAGTTATATTACAGATATTTTGACCTAAAGTCGCGAAATCCTTTTGTTCCATATATTAAGATGGACATTAATCTAGACGACTTAAACACTCTTAAAGTGTATACTCAGAAGCTTATCGACAGAGACCTTACACCTTTTGATTACGACAATAGTGCAAGCCTTAAGCCTCTTCTTACAATTTGCCTTAACGACCCAGATATCTCTGAGAAAGATATCCTTAAAGTTATTAATGTTATAACAAAAAGTGAGAATCCTAAAGCAAGCAGAAGTGAGTTAAAAGCAAGACAGAAAGAGTTGAGAACAATGCTAGACAAACTTATTAGCAGTGCTAAGAAGTTTGTTGCAGAAGAGAAGATTCTCAAGAAAGCACTTAACAGAGAGGGATATTCGCTAATTATCGACAATATCCTATCTGGTAGCAAGAACTCAATCAAGCTACTTAACTCTGCCCTATACTCCCACTCCACAATCAAAGACATGATGCTATCTCTTAATACTTTGACTGAGAAAGAGAAGAAGTTATTAGAATTTGAGTTTAGCATATCCAAGTCAGAAGATGATATGAGAGCAGTTACAGAGAAGCTTCTATCTATTAGAAACTACCACGAAATTGTTAAGACGGAAGAGAAAGAGGATAAGAAGTTATCTTTCATCTTAGATTATGAGAACACAAAACAGAGGATTATTAATCTTAAAGCAGAGTTGCTTGAACTAAACAAAGAGATTGCATATGATGCTTTTAATGATAAGTACAAAGAGTTTTTTAATACTAGAAAAGATAACAAAGATTATCTATATGTTATCAACAAGCAAGAGAATATGTGGAATATTAGAAAGACTATGTCGTATTTTGCAGAATATTTGCTAAAACTATTCCCATGCTTTATGATGAGTCCTGAGAATGTTAGCTCTATAATTCCGCTTAAGAAAGATTTGTTTGATGTAATTATCTTTGATGAGGCGTCACAGATATTTATAGAGAACTCAATCCCAACCATATATAGAGGAAAATGTGTTGCGATTGCGGGAGACAGAAAACAGTTAAAGCCGACTACAACCTTTATGAAAAGATACATGGGCAACGAAAACTTTGGTGATTTGCCTTTGTCTGAACAAGCAGCACTTGAGGTTGAGAGTTTGCTTGACCTTGCTACCAGCAGATATGCAAATGCAAATCTTACATATCATTATCGTAGTAGATATGAGGAGTTAATTAATTTCTCAAATTACGCATTCTATGATGAGAAATTGCAAATTGCCCCTAACACTTCCAAGAATGTTAAGAAGCCAATTGAGAGAATCAAAGTCAATGGTATTTGGCAAGACAGACGTAACCATGAGGAAGCTGTTGAGGTCGTTAAGACAATTAAGAAGATATTAAACACAAGAAAGAACAATGAAACAATTGGTGTAATTACTTTTAATACAGAGCAAGAGCATTATATCGCTGACATTATTGATGTTGAGTGTCAGAAAGACCCAAGCTTTAGGGAGCAATATCTAAAGGAAGCTAACAGGAAAGAAAATGGCGAAGACTGTGGGTTGTTTATCAAAAATATTGAGAATGTACAAGGTGAAGAGAGAGATATAATAATCTTCTCAATCGGCTATGCTAAGAACGAAAGAGGCAAAGTTGTTGCCCTATTTGGACCTCTTAGTATGGAGGGCGGAGAAAACAGACTTAATGTTGCAATCACCCGTGCTAAAGAAAAAATATATCTAATAACTTCAATTGAGCCAGAGGATTTAAATGTTACATTCTCCAAGAATATTGGCCCAAAGATATTAAAGAAATACTTGCAATACGCAAGAGCAGTTAGCTTTGGCAATAAGTATGAGCAAAAAATTATCTTAGAGAGCCTAAGAAAGAAGACTGTCATTGAAGAGCCTACAAATATGGGGCTTGAAATGGAAATCAAAGAAGCATTAGAGAAGAAGAAATATATAGTTGACTGCAATCTTGGAAGTAGCAAATACAAGATTAATCTAGCAATATACAACAAGAAGTTAGATAGATATGTTCTAGGAATTGAAATTGACTCCAACGCTTATGCACATTCAGAGAATTTGCTAGAACGTGATGTGTTTAGGACTAAGTTCTTAAATTCACGTGGCTGGAACATTATGAGACTATGGAGTAGAGATTGGTGGACAGATAAAGCAAAAACTCTAGATTTGATAGAGAAAAGAATTACTAAAGCCACTAACAGTATCCTTAAAGAGAAATCTTTGAAACCTAAGACTGCAAAAAAATCTACTTCCAAAGCAGATAACAAAGCACTATCTAGTAACGTCTTTGACAAAGCACAGAAAGAGTCCAAGATTATTAGCACAAGACTTAATAAGAAAGTTCTTGCAAGATTAGAAGAAGACAGTCTTAATGCGGACAAGAAAGAACTTGAAATCAAAATTCTAAATGAAACTCCAGACTATAACTTAGTTCTAGAGCCAGTCTTGACTGCTAAAGAAATGAGAGAAGAAAAGATGAAAGAGAAAGAGTCTAAGAAAGTTACAAAATCTCAAAGCAAATCTTCTACATCACCTAGAGAAATCAAGACTAAAACTTCTGATAAAAATACTTCAAGCGTAGAAAAAACTACAAAACCTACAGCAAAAAAAGAAACAGATACTAAGACTCCTTCAGTCTCAAACAATACTCCAAAGAAATCCTCTAAAAAATTAGAGTATAGCGACAAAGAAGCTCAAATTAAGGCACTAACTTCTAGCATCAGTAGACTTGCTAGCAAAACAAAAGGAAACGAACAAATAACCTTTATAGATGAGAAATAATTTTTGACAAAAAATTACACTTATCGACAAAAAAAGTAGTTGAATTAATTTCCAACTACTTTTTCTTTTATTGATTTTCCATCTCTGACATAAAACTATTAATGCCATTTAATGCTTTGTCATACTTAAGAATCTCTAACGCATTTCCTGCTTCTGAAATATAATTATCGTGAGAATCTGCAAAGTCTGGAGCAGAAGCTAGTTTCTCTCTTTCTTTAACAATTATGTCTTTAACAGTCTCCAAACCTTGTGGGGTCAAATCTCTATAAATTGATTCAACCTTGCCGTTAACCTCTGCAACAGCCTCTTCAACAGGCTTAGTGTCATTAAAGTTCTCAACAAAAACTATTGCACCCGCTTTTTCCTTGCTGAAATCGTTTAACATTCCATAGTATTTTACTAAATTATTAGCAGAGATTTCCTCATGTGATTTTTGTCTTTTTTTCGCTAAATTATCTATAAATTCGTTATAACTCATATTACTTACCTTTTCCTAACATTATTTGATTTTATTATAAATCCAAAGTTATTAATAGTCAATAATTTTTTTGAAATTTATGTAAGAAAAGTTTTAAGAAATTCCAATTAAATAATCTATTGTAACAGGTAAATTATTTGCAATAATTATCAGACTTTCTATACTTGGATTATCTCCACTCTTCCAATGTCTTAAATTTGACTCACTTAGTCCATACTTTTTAGAAAATCGCCAATGACTAATACCTGAATCGCTTAATGCTTTCAAATATCTTGGAACAAAAACAGATATGTCATATTTAGTAAAATCTTTTATCTTTCTCTTATCTGTCAAACCGAAAAGATAATCTAAAGAACAATCGAAATATTTAGCAAGCCTAAACGCCAACTCAATTGTAGGATACGATCCTCTTAAATATTTACTAAAGTTTACAGCAGAAATTCCGCTATCTAATTCTAATTTTCGCAAAGATAATCCTTTCTCAAATATTAATTCCTCTAATATAATAGCAAAATTATTCATATTTCCCCCAAATTAGACAAATTTCAACAAAATTAGTAATTTTATTTTGTCCTATTTACTAACATTTTATTGAAATATGAGTTATAATACTTGAGTATTAATCATGCGACTAGTCGCAAAGGTTATATTTTTACCAAAGGAGGAAAGGTTGTGGATAATCAAATGGAAATTAACGAAATAATATATGAGTTAGATTGTCTAATGGATTTGGAGTTGTTAAATGAATATTATGTAAAAAAAAATGCTATCTATATAACCTTGAATGACAACAGCAAATACGAAATAAAACTTTTTAAATTAAAATAAAATTTATGGAGAAATTTATGGATAAAGATTTAAATAATCATGATTGGGGTTCTTTTGAATCTAGTAAAACAGTAAATAAACTAATGCTTATGAATTATAAGGATTTAACCTTATATTTAAAAACAGTCATTCCAGCAATATATAATGCAAGAATGACAGATGATTTTGTTTTATGTTTTAAAGATGGATTAAAAATTAAATTTGAAATTAAAAAAGTAGAATAACAAATAAAAAAGTCTCTTATTTATAGTAAATATAAGAGACTTTTTTTAATTATATTATTCCATCAAATCCTCTATATTACAACCTAAGACTTTGGAAAGTTTAAGTAAGGTTTCTGCTTGGGCTTTGTTAATATCGTTTCTTCTCTGTTCATACATCTGTATTGAGCGAAGGTCAACCTCAGCTAGTTTTGCAAGTTCGCTCTGAGATAAACCCAAACACTCTCTGATTTTCTTTAAATTAGTTATTCCTTTTTTTGCAAAATATGCTTGTGCTATCTTCATGAACTTAGACTCATCAGCCTCATGCAAGGTCGGATATAATCTTAATACTTCATCGAGTGGAAGAAAGTTGTTTATTTTGTAAAAAGAATAGCCAGAACTATATTGAAATTTTGTTAATATCCAGCCAGCCCAATAGAATTCGTCTTTGTTAATATCCTCCTTCTCTTGCACTACTTTGGACTTATCAAATATCTCTCTAAGATAGTCTATAGCGGAACAAGTAAGATATTTTGGGTTGCCCCTCTCTATCTCTTTAGCCACATTAGATGAGACAAAAATGTTCCAGAAAGCAGTTGGGTTAACCCCTAAATCAGTCGCGTGTTCTAGCATTGTGCCCACATTCTCAGACACAGTTGGCAAATACGTTTCGTTATATGCTTTGACCATTTTTTATCCCCCTTCTAATGATATCTATCACAAACACATCTTCATAAAGTGTTGTATCTTTTCGTGTTTTTGCCAAATATTCCTCTCTTGCTTTCAAGTCTCTTGCTTTTCTTTTGGCAAAATATTCTAGTCTATCCGCTGACTCATAGCCCTCAAAAGTTAAATTAGAAAAAGCTTTCTCACCAATAATTACAACTTGCTTTCCTAACTGACCAAGCTCCATGGCTTTAGACAACTGCCTTACAGAAATTGTGTTGTTAACAAAGTCTCTTGCGAAGCTAAAGTAAGAGTCGTCCGCCCTAAAGCCAATGACTATATCATATTGTGTCACATCAATATAGAAATTATCTATTAAATATTCTTTGGCTTGCCTAGATATTTCGCTGATCAAATCAAATGTCCTAAATTTTAGCAAAATTGCTATCCAATTAAGTATGGAATACTTAGGGTCAGTCAAGTCTAGAACTTTGAGAGAGGTCAAATCTATAGAATATTTGTTTGCAAAGCCACTTCTTTCGCTACTGCTACATGACCACTCTTTTGCTAGCTCCAAACTCTCAGTACAATAGAAACCAAAGCCGTAGTCGTTTTCTGCCTTTCCTCCATGAAAATATGGTCGCTCTATTATATCTTTTGAACCATGATAAATAATTAGTTTTGACATATATTATCCTCTTATTAATTTATTATACGCTATATCATTACAATGATACACAATTATCTATAATAAGTATCATCACAATGATAGCTTATGCTTTATTGTATCATTACAATGATACTTTGTCAAGACAATTATGATTAATTATAAGAAAATTCAACTAAAGAGAGCTATATCATCACAATGATACACATACCCTCTTTTTGCCGTTATCGGCAAATATTTTAATAAATTTAGTCAAATTCTTGCCGATATCGGCAAGTTTTTGATTAAAATCTATTGCTTCTTTGCCGATAGTGGTGTATAATAGTTTTGAAAAAATCAACAAAGTTATGCATAATAGATTTTATGAAAATATAACAATCTAACAACTTTGATTTAAGATAAGCTTTAAATTTTAGTTAACAGAATGTGAATAAGTGTTTGCTTGCACAAACTAATGTCGTTATAAGGAGCGGTTTATGAAATATTTATCAGTTAAAGAAGTGGCAAAAATAAAGAACATGAGTGAGAGGACTATAAGGAATCATTGTGCAACTGGCAAAATTAATGGCGCGTACTTGACTGGTAAGACATGGAATATCCCAGAAAGTTATCTTGTTGAGGAAAATATTGCCACAAACAATAACTTCTCTAGCCCCCTTCTTGATGCTTTAAGAAAAGAGAAAGAGGCGAAGTTGAAAGGCGGGATTTATCATAAAACTCAAATAATGTTGACATATAACTCCAATCATATTGAAGGAAGCAAGCTAACAGAGGAGCAAACAAGATATATTTATGAGACCAACACAATTGGCGTAACAGAAGCGGTCAATGTTGACGATATTATTGAGACAACTAATCACTTCAAGTGCATCGATATGGTGATTGATTGTGCGACTTTGCCTATAAGTGAGAAGTTAATTAAAGATCTACATTTGACTCTAAAGTCTGGAACTCACGACTCTACTCTTAGCTGGTTTAAGGTGGGCGACTACAAATCTCTCCCTAACGAAGTAGGAGGAAATGAGACCACAAAACCTCAAGATGTAGCAAAAGTTATACAAAATTTGATTACTAAATATAACAAAATCCCTCACAAAACAATTGAGGATATAATCGCTTTCCATAAAGAATTTGAGAGTATTCACCCTTTCCAAGACGGCAACGGCAGAGTGGGAAGACTAATTATGTTTAAGGAATGTTTAGCCAACAATATTGTGCCTTTCATTATAAGAGATGAGCTAAAACATTTCTACTATAGGGGACTTAGAGAGTGGGAGAATGAAAGAGGCTATCTTATCGACACTTGCCTTACTGCACAAGATGAATACAAAAATTTCCTAGATTATTTTGAGATAGAATATTAACAATGTTTACACAAAAAGAAACAAGACATCTAAAGGGTTCTTAGATGTCTTGTGTTTTTTTTATAACTCACTGTTGTTTCTTATAAATTCAATTAAGTTTGTGTTAATAATCCCATCTCTATTTTGCATAAGTTGGTCAAGTGTGAATAAATATTTCTTATAATTATCCGTGATGTGACTAAAAGGCTCATATTCTCTATTGGCGGTCTTTTCGTCCATTATTGTCATAGCAACTTGGGAGTAAAAATATTCGCTATTTTTTCTAATAATGAAATCGCACTCCAATTTGCCAATTTTTCCAACACTTACTTGATAATTCTTCATCTTTAGATAAATAAATAAGATATTTTCTAACACTGGTCCATAATTAATTCTTGTATCGACATTAGTTGCAAAGTATATACCCAAATCAGACAAATAATATTTCTGCTCACTCTTTAGTGACTTTTTGGACTTAATATCAAATCTAGGACACTTGTAGATTATCTTTGCATTTTCCAAAACTTCTATATATCTGTTAATAGTTTCTCTTTTTATGCTTGTATGTTCTTTCTCCTTCAAATATTTCTCAATACTTGGCAGACTTGTAGTTGCTCCAAAATTATTGATAATATATGTTTTAATTTTCTCAAACAAAGATTTGTTCTTAATTCTTCTATGAGTTTTAATGTCTTTATCCATAATTTGAGAAATTACATTACTAATGTATGTCTGCTTATCCTCTTCCCTGTCAAATTCCAAAATCTTAGGAAAACCGCCAAACTTAATATATTCGTTAAATTCTTCGAATAAATTAGATGAAATTGGCTTGTTTAAAAATTTTTTCATATCCAAAAACTCATAGAAAGAAAGAGTAAACATCTCTACTTCTATATATCTGCCAGTTAGCTTTGTCGCAAGTTCTCCACTAAGAAGATAAGAATTAGAGCCTGTTATAAATATAGAAAAATTACCCTCTTCTCTAAAGGCATTAACTACCTCTTCATAATTTTTTACATTCTGAACCTCATCAATAAAGATATATTTAAAGTCTTTATCTGTTATAAGACTATCAAGAGTCTCTTCTAGTTGATTTGGCTTCTTAATATTCTTATAACCACGCTTATCAAGATTAAGATAAATTATATCTTTATCTTTTACTCCCCTTGCTTTCAAATCTTCCATTATAGAAAGCATAAAACAAGATTTGCCACATCTTCTAATTCCTGATATGACTTTAATCAAGTCTGAGTCGTAAAAACCTCTAATTTTGTCTAAATAATACTCTCTTACATACAGTCTATTATCCATATTTCCACCTCAACTGTATAATAGCATAACAATTAGAAAAATGCAAGTTATGGGGGTATTTTTGTTAAATTTTAAAAATTTTCCCCCATAAGTGCCATTTTTTTCTTAAATTTTTGGACAAAATTAAATTATTTAAGCTCTCTGTACATGGCACAGACAAAATCTTTGGTGAACTTGATAAGGCGGAGGTTGGAGAGATATCTGCACTCCTCAAAAGCGGATTCCAAATCGATAATAAGCTTGATGTCGTTACTCTTCAAATCCTCTTTTATTCTGTCTTCGCAAGCTATTAACTCATCAACTGCCCTACTCTCATCAAGTGTTACCACTTGCTTAGTATCCATATAAATCTCATATATTAACTTAACAATATCAAAATCTTCTATATTTTGGTCTTTAATCATTGTTTTACTCCTTTTTATGAATAGTATTCATATATTATATATGAATGCCATTCATATGTCAAGACTTTTTAAACAATATAATATATAATAAATTTATGGATAGAAATAGATTTGCAAAGATTTTGCGTGAAACAAGAGTTGAAAACAATTTAAAACAAGATGAATTAGCTCAAAAAATCGGCACAACACAATCGACAATTGCTAAGTTAGAAACTGCACATAGCTCTCCGTCAGTCGACACATTAATCGCTTTAGCAAAAGAATTAAATGTAAGTGTTGATTATTTATTAGGCTTAGAAGAATATTTATGATAGATAAATTTGCAAAGAGAGTAGCAGAACTCAGATTAGAAAAAAATTTAAGCCAAACAGAACTTGCCAAAATATTGGAAATATCTCAAACAACAGTCGCAAAATGGGAAAATGGAGAAAGAAAACCCTCTGTTAATGCATTAATAGATATTGCCAACTTTTTTGATGTAAGTACAGATTATTTGTTGGGCATTAAAGATTACGATTAAAATAACAAAAAAACTTAAAAGCTTTTATTTTTCCTTTAATACTTAGGTATTTATTGCTTTTAAGTTTTTTTATCAATTTAAGATTTTTTTCTTGCAAGATACTGGATTAGTCCATTTTTTTCTTTGTCAGACTCTAGGTTTAAGTACAAGTTTCTGTTGTCCCATTTGGTAGCTGGTTGGTCTGTCAAAGATTTTGTATACACTGCCCTTTCCATGTCCTTTTCCTCAAAAGTATAGTCTTCCCCAAAATCCATGATTTTGTCATAGAGACTAATCGCCTCTGGACAATATTTTTTTGAAGTATAGAGTCTAAAGGTTTTGTAGCCTAATTTCTTCGCATAGTCTATTGTTTGCGCTAAAATTTTACGCCCAAAACCTTGACCTCTAAACTTGTCTACTACTCCATACCAGCCAAGCCATACAGTGTCTGGCTCATCTAAGATAGGGTTAACATATAGTCCAGATATACCAATTGGGGTATCATCATTATATATCAACCAATAAGGCTTGCCTAATTCAATCGCATTAACAAAGCTCTGATATCCACAAGAATCGGGAAAAATTGACATTTGTAATTCTGTCGCAAACATAATATTAGTGTCTGTAATATCTACAAATTTTAATTTCATATTTAGTCCTCAAGTCTCTATTTTCCTTACAAATTCTATAAACACGCTAGAACTCTACTACCAACGCTTTTTCCATGGTCGTACGATAAGTATAACTATTCCAGCAACTGCAATAATTCCTACACCTATTATTATATATATTGTCCAGTTGATAGTTTCTGACTCATTAATAATTGGTGTAAATATAACCTTGATTAACAAATCTTCTTTGATCTCTTCGATGATAACTGTTCCGTCTACGCATTCATAGGATTTGCCATTGACGTAGACTTTATGAACTTCATTACCTTTTTTAGGTGTAACGCTGATTGTTCTTGATTGACCATATTCGACCTTGTCAGTTCCAGCTAAAGACACATCGCCCTCACCCTCTTTCTGCAAGTCGATGGTTAGAATCCTAATCTTATATGTCACACTTACTTGATAGTCTTGCCCTACATTATCCAATTTATACTGAGTAATATTGGAGTAATCTGTACCATTAACGGTCACTTTGTCTACTTCGTAGCCTTCATTAGGATAGAAAAGAATCAACTTAGAGTCACCATCTACAACATACAAGCTTGGGGTAATTGTTCCATGATTATCTGAAGAAGTTGTTACCCTAAATAATTTTCCAAAAGTTATCTCAACTTGAACATTACTAGAGATGTCTGCAATACTTAAGTTGGAAGTTATTTCCACTTCTTCGCCATTTACTAATATTTGTTTTATTCCATAACCCTCATTAGGAGTGATATCTATCTGATAGTCTGACAGATATTCTAACTTGGCCTCACCCACAAAGGAGGCTGTACCATTATCTCCAACGCTAACTTGCAAGTCATACTTAACCTTAGCAAATTCTACAGTGATAAGGGTGTCTTCAGTGACTTTGATAGTATTTGTCGCGTCTTTTCCAACTCCTTCGCCATTAATATATACTTGGGCGATTTCATAACCTGTTTTGCAATTAATACTATATGTGTAGTCTGTGTTGTATGCTACATCTTTGTATGAGCTAACCTCAACTTCCGCAAACTCTTCAATTGAAGAAGTATCAAAAACACATTCGAAGTACTGAATACTTGCGCTTGCAGTCATGCTCAAATCTGTATCTGGCATAGCAAAAGAGTAGTTTTGTCTAGTGGAGTTTTTGACCTTAGATGTGTTGCTACTCTGCCAGTTAGACCATAAGTATCCTTCGTGTAAGGTTACTTTAAGAGTAACAGCTTCACCATAAAGCACCCTATATACATCTCCCTCTTTTCCTTGATAGTTAGTAGAAGAACTAACCCCTACACCATCAATTCCAGTGTTATAGATAAGAGTTAAAGTGTATGTATTACGGAAGTAGTAAATATTAATAGTTGTTGTGCCATTGTAATTAATTACCTGTTGAGAAATTTCTTCTAACAAGTGATATCCAGAATATGTATTTGCAACTGCTTGAGTATAAGTGTCTACAATACCAGAAACTGCTTGTTGAGTCTTTAGAGTATAATATGTTCCTTTGTACTCATTCGATGTGGAGGATATCGAATGTAACCAATGATACACTGTATAGTTCCTAGTTGGATTAAGCACAATATTGACAGAAAGTTCTATGTTTTTGTCAACAAAGTCAATAATATAGTCACATTCTGTTATTCTATTAGTTTCGGAACCAACTACAACTGCTGTTACGCTATTAATGTATATATTCTCAATATGATAGCCAAGGACACTTGTTATCTTAAATTCTACACTGTCGCCATACTTATAAGTATAGATATTATTAGGAGTATTTTCACTTGTTTGATTAGTAATATTACCTTTACCATCTATTGGCTGAATAACTTTGATAATATATGTATTGATTTCGAAGTTTACAGTTATTTCGTTATTGCAATCAACACTTTCAAATGTATAACCATTTGCTATTGCATCATTAAGTTCCTCAGTTTGTAGAGCTTTCTCATTGACAATAATTTCTGATACATGATAGCCAGTATTAGCAACGAAATTAAAGGTTATGCTATCAAACATATTAACTTGTGTTTGACCAGCTGGGTCGATTGAGCCATTATCTCCTGCAGTTGATGTAATATAGAAATAATTAATTGCAAAGCTTGCAGTTATTTCTTTATCTGTCTTTACTTTGTCAAGAGTAAAGTATGCAGTATTACTTGGGCAAACTTGTGGGACATATGCCCCTCCAGTTATATATTGATTGTAGCTAGTTAAATCAACTTTGATTTCTGTAATATGATAGTTAGTATCAGCAAGAATTACAAAAGTTAGGCTATCCATATACTCAATAGTAATGCTTGAAGTATTTGTGCTATCAAATGTTACGTCTTGAGTTTCATTCTTGCCGGTGATTTTTCCATTATTTCCAGCCTGCAAGACAACAGTATATGTATTAATTGTCCAAGTAGCAGTTAG
>CAZVVP010000031.1:0-12641 GCA_964630515.1 uncultured Christensenella sp.
CCATTACTCTGTCTTCAACTTCTTGATTTTGTCTAAATGCACCACCTTGCTTCAACATCTCATTAACAAGACTTGTTTTGCCATGGTCAACGTGTGCAATAATTGCAATATTTCTAATATCTGCCATTTTACATTTTCCTTCTTTTAACATCAAATTTATAGTAGCGAAATTTTGCTACTTTTCAAAACTGCTATATTTTAGCATAAGAAAAACCAAAAATCAACAACTTACTGACAGATTATTTATAAAAAAATATAAAAAATATTTTACGCGCGCATGCGTTATTTATATACAATTATATATATATTTATTTTTTTAATATATAACTTTCTATTGTCGGCAATTTATTGCCGGCTAATTTGAATTAAATTGCCGGCTCAAACACTTTAACCGGCAAAAAATTGCCGGATATATGGTATTTTTTTGCCGCAACTTTGAAGATAATAGGCAATTTATTGCCGCATGTATATTTTCATATAAAAACAAATTAGTGTTTCAAAAAAATTGGGTATTGACAAAATATAAAACCGTGTTGTATAATCTACTTACTAAAAAAAATAATATTAAAAAATTTTTGGAGGATAAATATGGGATACCATACAGATTTATTACTAAGAGCAAAACAAGACTCTAAAAGAACAGATGAAACAAAAGCGTCAGTAATAATCAAAAGGGTTAAAGAAAGAAACAAACAAAACAAAGCAGACCACGAATTTGAAAACAGAACAACAGCTGAGAGGTTTCAGAGAATTTGCAATGAAAGATACACTAACTACTTGGAACACATCAATAACTCTTCAAACAAACCAGTAGGCACAATTGAAACAATAAAGCCAGACAACTCCACAAGGAAAACAACTCTTTATACAAGATTTGGCCCACTAATTAATATTATTACCGACAATGGCGAAAAATCTTTTACAACACACTATGAGGGTTTTGTGAAATATACACATGAGTCAGGACTTGAACAAATGATATATGTTAATATTAATTCTACACAATTTAAAGCAGAATACAAACACAGTAATGAAATAGAACCAACAACAACTTTTGAATCTAACCAAAATCCAAATCAATTAAACTTTATAGGTTTTGTTAAAGATGTGAACAGTAAAGATTTTATAAAATTCTCAGAAACTGAAACAACGAAAGACCAAAACTACCCTGGATTATATCTAGCTTGTAGCAACATATTCCATGAAACTTTAAATGAATTTTTAGTTAACTGTATGGAATAAAAAAAAGGAGAAGACAATGTCAACCACTAGCGAACAAATACTTGCGAAAGTTATGGAATACAATGCAAAAGAAAGAAAAAAATACTATAGGAGAGACGAAAACTTTGCAAGAAACATCTTTAATCAAAATTCAGAACAAAAATTTGAAAATTTTGTAAAGGAAAATTGCACACCTACTATCCTAAAGCAAGCAGGCACAATAGAAGAAAATATTAATGAAAAACAAGAAACAATTGCTCTAGTAACACCTTTTGGAAGACTTATAAAAGAAAAAATAAAAACATCTTTTATTACATGCGAAACATATACAGGATTTGTAGATTACAAACATAACAATGGTCTTACACAAAAAGTTTTCGTTTATCTTGAACGACATATACCTAAATTTATAGACATAGATGGATTTATAAGAGAAGAAGATGGAAACATAATTGCACTATATGATGACGAATTAACTAAAAACGATTATAGAGAAATTCTACCTCAAACAATAGCGTATTTTAATGAAACAAAAGCAGAAATAAATATGCAAAACACTCAACGAGGAATGGATACGCCTACACTATCATAAACCCATCAACATGGATAAATAATATAAAAAATCTCTAACTAAAATTGTTAGGGATTTTTTGTTTTTTATTCTTAATTATTCATAGACTCTTGCATCTTCTTCTGGAAATTTAATTCCCAATCATAGGTTGCAGATTTCTTAAATTTAGCATATTTTTCATTAAATTCTTTTTGTGACTCTTTGGTAATATTCTTAATATGATTGTCATAAATAGTTTTATATTTGTCAATAGATAATATCTTATTGTCATAAAATTGTTGATTATAATCAATTAAATCATTTAATTTATTTTCATGAAAAGTCTCCAATATGTCTATCAAATCACTTTGGGTTTTACTATTTAATTCTTCAAAAGTATATTCTCTACTTTTTTCCAATATTGATTTAATCAAAACAAGCTTCTCTATATTGGTAACCTTCTTTTCTTTCTTTTCCTTATACAGAGCCAAATCCGCATCACTTTCCGCAATTACACACATAATCTCATTATCTATAAAAAATTTGTTGCAAGCTGTGTATATTTTATTTTCTAAACTTTGGGTAAAACTAGAAGATACAGATACTTGAATTCCGTTATTATCACCATCTAAATCGAAATATCCCATCTGCATACATAGAGATAAATATTTTTCAACCGCCTCCTCTATTTTTAATCCAACAAACTCTTCCCCTACAATCACTTCATACGCCTCATCGTTTACTGGATATACTGTATCTACAATATTATCCGCATCGGTCATAAACTCAACCTTAGGATTCAGTTCCAATCTAATAAAATGTGAATTTCTCATTCTTGAGCCTTCACTAAAATACACTATCACTCCAACAATCGCTATCACTAATAAGATTGCCCCTATTGTTATTATTTGATGAGATTTCTTCATTACATTTCTCCAATATTTGTTGTCTATTTATTTTAACCAATTTTCAGACTCATTAAAACATGAGATTCTTAAATTATTATACATTTTCTAAAAATTAGGTATTGACACTATAAATTTAGCTATGTTATAATAGCGACAGAAAAATAATTATATTATTTAGGAGCAATTATATGAAAAATATTTATACACCGACCAATCCCTTAGAGCATTCAACAGAAACCCAAATAGAAATGCAAACTGAAAAAATCCCATCAAGAGAATCAATGATTAAAGCATATATTGCACACAAAAATCAAACTAAAGAAAATAATCCACAAGAAAACGCACAACAACCACACCTTCCAGAAGATTTTGATTCTTCTTGTATGGAAAATAACTAAATAAATATCTTATAAAGCAAAAACTAACAACTTTTGCTTTATATTTTTGAGAAAAATCAAACAACAAAGGAGAAAATTACATGCGTAATATAATAAACGATTTTATAGACTATATTTCTACAAGCGAAAGAATTATGTACCTACAAGAAGCTAAACAAGAAACTGACGAAGCGTTACTAAAATCCGTCATGTCCCATAGTAGTAGCAAAAAAAATACAAGAAGACAAAACAAATGGCTTAAAAAGTCTATTGATTTATGTGATGAGCTTAGAGAATCTAATGAACACAAGCATTTTTTAGAATATTGTCTACACCACCCACTTAAAACAAGCGGAATAGATACTGAGGCTGTTAATGAATATCATACTTCACTTGAAGATGATACAAGCTGGAGAAAAGGAATTGTTGATGAACCGCCAGTTTGCGACGAATACTATGATATTGAGCCTGTTGGTGGAATTTTCCTTGACGAAGAGCAATCAAAATTTCTATAAAACAATATAAAAAGTCACTTAATAATAAAGTGACTTTTTTGTTTACAACCAATCTATAATTTAAGCTTTAAGATTTAATCCATTTTCTTTAAAGGTATTAATTACAAGTTTATGGAAAATCTCAATCTCTTCTCCAGTTATTGTATGATCCTCTGCAACAACAGAGTAATGTAGGGTATAGTTAATATAATCACTACCCTCAGCTCTAAACATATTAGTTAGACTTACAGCATATTTAAGTTCTGTATCCATATTTGTAGCAATTTTTTCAATATCAGAATAATTCATATCTTTAGGAATTTCAAAGTTGAAATCCAACTCAGTCCCTGGGAATTTATTAACTTTTTCAAACTTATATATTATCTCTTCCAACTCTTTTAATTTTCCAAAATCAACTTCAGCAACAGCAATATTAATCTTATTATCTATCTTCTTAGAAACCTTTGGATTGACAATTCCTATATAGCCTAGCGATTGTCCTTGTGCTACTATTTGATAATAATTTATTGGACAGATTAAGTCGTTTTCAATATCTGTTTTGACAAACTGAACTTTACTTTTTATAACATTTGCAAAAATATAATCTATGGCTTCTTTTATGGATAATAGAGTAGTTTGCATAGTACCTTTACTTGCTTTAACAATGCCAAGTTTCTTATGCTCATCAACTAGTCCGTCTGCCCTCAATCCTTCAACAACTCTACCTATTTCGAATACACTCACCTCTCCCGCATAATCATTCTTGTTGTCAATTACAACTTTGATTAAGCTAGGAATGATTGTACTTCTAATTTCGTCATTGTCTTTCTGTAAAGAATTGATAATTCTAATATAAGATTTTGGTTTAATATTAAGATAATTATTTGTTTCAAAATCATTCCAAATATAAGTATGAACTTCGCTATAGTTATATCTTGAAGCCAGTGCATACTTAATGTCGTATTCCAAATCAATCAACTTGTCTTGTTTTACTGGAGTCACTGCTTGCATAGTGCTTGTTGCAGGAATATTATCATATCCATAAACTCTTGTAATTTCTTCAACCAAGTCTGCTTTACCCTTTATATCTTTAGTGGTTCTAAAAGATGGTGCTTTAACTTCCAAAGAATCATTTCCCAAATCTCTTACCTTAAACTCTAAACTTTCTAGGATATTTACAATTGTAGTTTTTGGGATAGATATTCCGATATACTTGTCAATATAACTCTTTGTAATCTCAATTTTTACTTCTGGGTAGTTGTACTTAATAATATCTGTAATATCAGAAGAAACGATTGCGTTTTCATCATTTTCTATAATTATTTGCATAAATCTTCTAAGTGCAGTTTCTGTTAAATTAGTATCTAACATTTTTTCATATCTTGCACTAGCCTCAGTTCTAAGACCAAGCTTAATTGCAGTTTTTCTTACATCACTTCCATCAAAGCAAGCACTCTCAATTAGTACAGAATTAGTTACATCTTTAATCTCACTATTCTCTCCACCCATGATTCCTGCAACTGCAACTGGCTTATTATTAGATTTTATAACCATTGTGCCTACAGGTAAAGTTCTTGACATAGAATCAAGTGTGGTAAACTCAGTTTCATCAGTCAATTCTTCTACTTGAATATTATCAACAATACTATTATCGAAAGCGTGCATTGGTTGACCCAGCTCCAACATTACATAGTTAGTAACATCGGCTAAAAAGTTAACCCCTCTCATGCCTGCATAGTATAGTCTTATTTGCATATTAGCTGGACTTACTTTTCTTGTAATATTATTCATTGTTGCAGAAGTGTATCTATAACATTTGTCAGTATTAACGCTAATATCTAATTCCTTGCCATTACCTTTGCCGTCCCAAAGAATTAATGGTTTCAAAGTTCTGCCAGTAATTGCTGCAATTTCTCTAGCAATACCATAGTGACCCCACATATCTGGTCTATTTGTAAGACTCTTATTATCCACTTCAAATACTATGTCATCAATATCTAATATTTCTTTGATATCAAGCCCAATTGGAGTACCTTCTTCAAACTCATACAATCCGCTATGGTCATCAGAAATTCCAATTTCTTTAGCACTACAACACATACCAAAACTGTCATATCCGCCCAAATTTGCTTTGCCAATTGTAATTTCTCCAATTCTTGCACCAAGTGTTGCAAGAGGCACAATCATTCCCTCTCTTACATTTGGAGCACCACAAACAATATCTACTATACCTTCTCCAGTATTAACTTTAAGAAGATGTAATTTCTTAGAATTTGGGTGGTCAGCAACACTCTCTATCCTTGCAGTAATAATTCCAGAAATATTTTCACCTTTTACCTCATAACCCTCAACTTCTGCACAAGATAAAGTAAATTTATTAATTAATTCCTTTAAATCTACGCCATCTAAATCTACATAATCTTTAATCCAATTTAGTGAAATATACATAAATCTTCCTCCCTACTTAGTCTTTACCTGTTTTAATTGTTTAAGCTTGCCACCGTTTAACACTCTTATATCATTTATCTCAAATGTCATCATTGCCATTCTAGATAGTCCCAAACCAAACGCAAAGCCTTGATACTTCTCTATATCAATTCCACCCATTTCTAATACTTTTGGGTGAATCATTCCGCATGGGCAAAGTTCTATCCAACCGCTTTTCTTACAAACATTACAGCCTTTGCCTCCGCAATATGGGCAACTACAGTCAAGCTCAAAACCCGGTTCAACAAATGGGAAGAATCCAGGTCTTAATCTTACATTAACTTCTTTGCCAAATACATTAGAAAGCATGGTCTTCATGAAATATATTAGGTTAGAAATAGAAATATTCTCATCAATCATCATTCCTTCTAATTGGAAGAAAGTGTTTTCATGGCTTGCGTCTAACTCTTCATTTCTAAAACATCTTCCAGGAAAAATAACCTTAAGTGGTGCACCATATTTTCTCATAATTCTATTTTGGCTAGCTGATGTGTGAGTCTTTAACACTTGACCATTCTCTAAATAGAAAGTATCTTGCATATCTCTTGCAGGGTGATTCTTAGGGATATTAACCGCCTCAAAGTTGTTATATTCTGTCTCAATTTCGTTGCCATCTTCTACGCTAAAGCCCATTGATTTAAAAACTTCAATAATTTTGGCTTGAGTAATTGTTATTGGGTGCAAACTTCCTTGACCTTCGCTTGATGGAATTGTCAAATCTACTCTTTCCATGCTGTCTAGTTCTTTAACATACACTCTCTCTTCCAATTCCAATCCAAGTTTATCTAACCTAGACTCAATAGTATTTTTTAACTTATTAACAGACTCTCCGTAATTCTTTTTTTCCTCAACAGGAACATTCTTAATCTCTTTAAGTGCCTCTGTTACTTTTCCGCTTTTGCCTAAATACTTTACTCTTAAATCATTAAATTGTTGTTCGTTCTCCACTTTCAAGTATTCAAGGTCAAAATCTTTCAAAATGTTATCTAATATGATCATAATTTAAAACTCCTTATATTTATCTATTATCTTTCTGTAATACACCATCAATCACGCTGTATTTTCTATTCTTATTAATCTCTATTTTTTTAGTTATTTCGTCTTCTAAAGAAATCCCTAATATTTCGCTTAAGCCCAGCAAATATATTGCTATATCTGCAAGCTCTTCGCCCAAATCTGCTTTCTTTTTCCTATACGCATCATAAGCCTCACCAACTTCTCCATAAAGTAGACAAAACTCTTTATTTACGTCTGTAGTATTAAATCCCTTGTTGATTTTGTTTTGTAAAACTTTTTTCTGAACCTGATTTAAATCCATAACAACTTTTCCTCCTATTTTACAAAAAAACAATGAAGCAAGCAAAAATTGCCTACTTCATTGGGACGAATTGTTTTTGTAAATCGTGGTACCACCCAACTTCGCTAATTTAAATATTAGCCTCAATTATTCTTTAACGGAAATCACCCGTTCGATATTCACAGAAGAAAAATTTTCTCTCCCTCTGCTTAACTCGACTGCTCGTGTGTCGAAATTCAATTATACTTAAGTGCTTGGGTCTGCTCTCAGCCTTTGACATTCCTCTCTTATCAAGATTAAGTAATCTACTATCACACTAATAACGCATTTATTAAACTGGAAATAATTGTACTAGATATATCCTAATTTGTCAAGAGAAAATCTAACAAAAAATAACTTAACACACTCTTGTTAATAACAATTTTTTATAACCAAATAAAAATTAATTTACAAATTTTGTCATTTTTTACTTTGAATTAAATTGTTTTTTGCTTAAAATTATATTGTCAAAAAAATAAGGAGGTTTATATGAAAAAAAGAATTTTGACATTTATACTTGCTATTTGTTTAATCATTCCTTGTCTATTTATGTATACAGCTTGTAGTTGTGATGAAGGTTCTGATAAGACAATGCAACTTTCTATGAATCCAGATGTAACATTTGTTCTTGATGGAAAAAATAATATTGTAAGTGTTTCTTACGACAACCAAGACGCTGGAACTATCTATGCAAATATCGATTTCACTGGCAAGAATGTTGAGGAAGCAATCAAGTTATTTATAGAACAAAGTGCAATCAGCGGTCACGTAAACTTTAATGGAGAAGATGTTGAAATCGTTGTAAACGGTTCGGTAGATGCAGATATCCAAGAAGTTAAAGATATTGCTAAAGCTCAAGTTGAGGAAACTTTTGGCAATCTTGGAGTTGAAGTAGAAATTACTTTAGATAATCTAACAGAGACTGCAAGAAAAGCATCTTTAGTTTCAACTGCTAAATTTTTGAGCCCAGAAAAAACTACTGCTGAATTAGAAGCTATGGATAATGCAGAATTAATTGAACTTATCAAAACTAAACAACAAGAATATAAAGGTCTAGCATACACCCAAATCACAGAGATTCAATCTGCATTTAGTTCTGCTCAAAATGCAATTTTACAAGCAATCGAATTATTAAGAACTTCTCTAGATTTGGCAGAAGCTCAACTAGAATCACTAGGCGATTTAGTTCCAGAAAGTGTTAGAACTCAAATTGAGGATTACAAGACTCAAATTGAAGAAAAAATTACTGAGTTTATTAATGCAAAGAGCGCTGAAATCGAATCTGCAAAAGCTCAATATGAGACAAAGAAAGCTGAACTTGTTAATGCTTTCAAGACTCAAGTAGCACAGGCTGAAACTTCATTTAAAGCACATTTAGATTCTGTTAAAACTGCAGGTAATATGACTCAAGAACAATATGATTATTGGATTAACTTAATTAACACTAACAAAGCTTAAATCCCTTTTGTTAATTAGGATTTTACATAAAAAAACTCTTAATGTGATATTTTAATCACTATTAAGAGTTTTTTTATTATTCCATCTCTGTTGTATTTTCTCTATGTGAGACAATTTCTCCCCAAATTTGAGAAAATATCTTGTCACTATTAGCAGAAGTGTAATCAAAATTAGAGTTAGAATTAGGATTAGCATAAGGGGCAAAATATTTCTTAGAATCGAAACAAATAAACTTATTATTCCCAACAACAGCTTCTATTTCGCAACTTGGATAATTTGTCTCATTAAGACAATTTATTCCATTAATCTCTAACGTCCCACAAATATCCGCATAGAAATTTGAAACATATTTAGTATATTCTTCAAAAAGTGCTACTTTACTGGTAAATAACGCAATTTTTCTCAATGTGGAACTATCTTCCTCTTGGGAAAATTCACAATCTCTTGTATGATATTCAACAACAAGAGCATGATCAAAGTATTTTGGCACTTTAAGAACTTTTGTCTTTTTGTCTATGTCAAAATATTTTGCAACAATGTTATCTCCGTTACAACTTCTAATAAGATGATTTAAAGGTGAAATCTTTTTGTCTGCACGATTTAATGTAGAATAATCATAAACATCACCAACGAAATCGTGGTCATTAGCTATCACTATCAAATCATCACCTAAAGTATACCCTTCCAAAAAACCCATATCATTCAAAATGTTTTCAAAAGATTGTTGTACCTTTGTTTTGTTTTCCATAACCTATCCCTTTCTCTATTCTCAGCTAATAATATATCACTAAAATATGGTTTTTGCAAGTAATAAGGAATTAAAGCAGAATAATCTTAGCATCTTCACAAAATTTTGCGACTTTGGAATATTATTATATAAATTTAATTGTAGGAGAAAAACAATTGACGCTCTATCAACTATATATGGATTGTTTAGAAATTAAATACTCCAAAGTTGGCAAATCTTCTAACTACGCCACTAAGAAAGAAGGCAAAACACTTTATATTTTTTTTGAGAAGTCTTTCGGCTTAAATGATTGGAGAATAAACTTCAACTTTCCTGCAAAAGCATATAAGAGAATGGGCAAGATAGTCTGGTTTGCACATCGTGGTTTTATGAAAGTTTGGAAAGAGATAGAACCAAAAATTTGCAAAGAAATCGCAGACAAGGAACTTAACAAAATCATAATTTGTGGATATTCACATGGAGGAGGAATCGCTATGTTGTGTCATGAGTATGTATGGTTCAATCGTCCAGATTTAAGAGAGAATATAATGGGCTACGCCTTTGCAAGCCCAAGAGTTTTTTGGGGAATAAATTACAAAAAGACTAAAGAGCGTTGGGCAAATTTCTTAAGAATAAAAAATTCTCATGATATAGTCACACACCTGCCACCACTTCTACTTGGATTCCGACACACAGGCAAAGTACTAAAAATTGGCAAAGGCAAGTTCTCCTTATTTAGAGCCCACTCACATGAGCGTTATCTAGAAGAATTAAAGAAATTTAACTTTAGAATATAATACATTTCAAAATTTATTTAATAAGGCAAGAAATTTGATTAAAATAACAAAATTAGATATAATATCTAGGTATTTCATGTCTGATATATAATAAAATATTTAATTTTATATAACTTTTTTTAATTTGGGTATTGACTTATTTACTCCTACCTTGTTACAATTAAACAAAAAGTAGGAGTTTAAATTTATGGCTAGAGCAATAGAATTTATTAAAAAAGTAGTAGACGTTTCTAATGACTACGAATTGGTTGGAGCAAACGGAAATACAAAAATAGAGTATTTGAAAAACTATATCAAATCTTATCAAAAAGCTGCAGATGCCTTAGAAGAAAATAAAGGTGTTTTTGCGACAGGTTATCCATTCTATGCACTTAAAGGGAAAGAAATGAAAGGCACTCTTCCAATTATAAATGAGCAATTTAGATACAACTACGAATTAGCACAAGCGGTAGATGAAAGCAATCACAAAGAATGGACTTGCTATTCTTGTATGTCAGACAAAGATAGCCTACTACCCGACTTAAAACAAATTTGCAAAGTTTGTCCTGAAATGGAAGATAGCTTAAAACCAAGAAAAGTTATTAACAGATTGCCTGATATGGATATGTGGATGATTTGCGAACAGAAAGACCTTGACCATGCCAAAGAGAATCTAGCAAAGACTTTAGCACAATATGGTTTTAGACCATCAGATATTAACCCTATCAAGACTATATATGAGATAGAACAAGTAGTGCAGTCTTTGAAAAAAGGTGAAGTTTCTAAAATTAAACTTCCAATTGATACTCATATCATTGACCGTGTAACTTTGTACAATCTAATTAACCAAGTACCAGACAAATTAGATTATTGTATCAAGCATGACAAAGTCCCTTTCCTTCCTATTCACCCAATATCTCTAAGAAAAACTTGGCAACAAGACGACACTGCATATAACTTTGTTTTGGACTATTTATGTAGTTTCACAGAGTTGGAATTAGACCCAAAAATGCAAAGCGCACTAGATGATACAAGATATGAGATCGCTAATAAATATTCAACAGATAAGTTATATAATATTATGTTACAGACTGGCGGAGACTCTGTTCGTAGAAGACAAGAGACTCCAGAATTAAAAAAATCTTTCGAAGAAAGGATTGAATCATGGCTAGAAAAATAGATTTACATATTCATACAAATTGTTCTGACGGGACTCTAACTCCTAAGCAAGTTATTGATGAAGCAATTAAGAACAATGTTTCTATAATATCAATAGCAGACCACGACACACTACTTGCCTACACCCCTGAGATTATTAAATACGCCAAAGATAACGGCATTACTCTTATTACTGGCGTTGAAATGTCTACAAGGCTAGGCACTGGTTTCCATGTGCTTGGATACAACATGGACATGACTAACGAAAAGTTATTAAACACACTTTCTATGTTAAAAAATGCAAGATTAGACTATCTAGACAATGTTGCAAAGCTTCTTAAAGATTTAGGATACTATATCAATGTAGATGAGCTAAAGGAATTGCCAACCGTTACTAAAGCACACATCTCAAGACATATAATCGCTGATGAAAGAAATAAAGAGTTAATACTAGAAACTTTTGGTCATATGGCAAACATGGGCGAATTTATTGAGGCAATTATGAATGAGGGTTGTCCTGCCTTTGTAGAGAAATTTAGCATAACTCCAATTGAAGCAAGCAATATTATTCATGAAGCTGGTGGCAAGGTTGTACTTGCTCACCCTGTTGCATATATTCATGAGGACAAAATAACTATTGATGAAATTAAAGATTTAGTAAAAAAAATGCAAGCCGACGGAATTGAATCCAATTATCTTTATGTCAATGCAGAGAACGAACTTTTTGTAGAAGTAGATTTCTGGAATGATTTTGCCAAAGAAAACAATCTATTTACAACCATTGGTTCAGACTTCCATGAGTTCGACGCGATAAGACCAACAATAGGATTTACTAATACAGACTTTTCAATCCCTGAAGAAGAAATTAACAATATACTTAAACATTTAAATAACTAAAAGTTTTATCAAATAATATATTTTTTATATAAAAAACCCACTTTTAACGAATTTAAAGTGAATAATCGTATTTTACACTTCAAATTCAAAAGTGGGTTTTTTATTATTTGTTTTTGTTCTTACTTAAAAATTTCATAAAATTATAAGTATTAGTATTCGTCATACTCTCCAAACCTGAAAAGATCACGACCCATACTAAGAGTCCTAAAAAATGATACACATGCTACTGAATCTAATAAAGTATTTTCAGAA
>CAZVVP010000032.1:0-12392 GCA_964630515.1 uncultured Christensenella sp.
TCAATAAAACAACTATGATTACTAAAAAACTAGAATCTGACTTTGAAAAGAATATCGTTATTGATGGTTATAAATACAGCAAGTTTAGAAATAACAAAATAAAATAAATTTAAAAGAGACTTTATAAAAAGTCTCTTTTTACACTAGTTTCAAAAGCTAATGACCTTGTAGCACTTTTTTATCATTTAAAATTTATTTTTTCAATAAATATTATATAAAATCTAAAAAACTTATATATAAAACTATATACTATTGTTGCAACTTTAAATCTTTATTAATTATCATCATCAATATCATCTTCTTCGTCTTCTTCTATTTCATCATTAGACCATGTCTTATCTCTACTAACCTTAAATGCAATCCTATACATACAATATAAAAACGATACAATAAAAAATGTAACAACTAAACTACCAATTAATGATAAAAATTGTGTTGCTATAGTTGATTCAATTAGACTTTTTTCTACATTCACAGCCTCTGACAGTTCTATTAGAGAACCAACTATTCCACAAAGTTGCAAAAAAGAATAAATAGTTCCTATCAATAGAATGAAAAATATTTTAAATTTACAAAATTTTCTCATAATATAAACCTTCAATAATAGAATTGGAGCTACTGACGGGAATCGAACCCGTGACCTCCGCCTTACCAAGGCGACGCTCTACCGACTGAGCCACAGTAGCGTGATTTATTTTTTGGTATAATTTTTGGACTTGGTTTTTCCTTACCAAGGCAGTGCTCTACCTGCTGAGCTACATCAGCATAATTGTTTGCAAAAAAATGAGCAAACATAAAATATTATGCAGTAGTTATAATATATCACAATTAATTGAATATATCAATAAAAAAACTTTAATTAGATTATGTTTTTGTAAAATTAGCTTCTTAAATACTAAAATCGTCACTTGTGGTTTTGGTCAAAGGGTTTCCACATTTGGAACAAAAATCGTTGCCATGTTCATTCTTGTGATTGCAATTAGGGCATACTTTTCTTACAACTTTCCCACATTTAGGGCAAAAATCATGCGTTTCTGATAAAACAACGCCACATGAAGCACATCTGACATTAAGAGACTTATCTACAAGTTTTGTTCCTGCAGTTCCAATCAAAATCTTAAAGCCAGCCTTAAATATATATATTCCTAGTATCAACAGCAACCCACAAACCAAAAACGCAATTAGATAAGGAATAATTTTTACAAATGTATCCCCTGTCGTATCACTTTGGCTAAACATACCACCCATTGTACTAGCACCAATTCTTAAAATATTAATAAGACATATAACCAAGACAACAGAACAGATAAGAATTAACAAACCACCTACTATCAAAAGTATTCTTCTTAACTTCTTTGCCTTCTTGCAAGTTGCTAAATCTGTGATATTTGCGTTTAGACTTGCAATTGTATCATATAATTTACCCATGTTACATTCCAAAAATTTTATTATGATATAATTATATCAAATTTATTACTAATAACCTAACAATTCCTTATTAATTGTAAAAATACTAACTAAATAATTAAAAAATTATGAAATTCTTTAATATTATGCTATAATGTAAAAATCAAATTTTGGAGTAAATTATGAAATCAATTAATGAAATGAAAAAAGAAATCAGTAGTAAGATAAAGAGGCACGATATTAAGCAAGATGAAGATGGCAATTATATTATAAATGCTACGATTTATGATGATAGCAACTTTCTTTCCCCTTACACTTCAGATAACGAAGAAATGATTTCGGAAGAAACGGCTACATTCTTGGAACAGAGTTCAAAAATTGTTCCACCAAAAGCAAATCTGCATATCAAAATTTATAGCAACGAAATCGATGATAGAGAACAAGAAGTTTACAAAAAAGCAATTAAAAAATATTACCTACACCAAATTATAGATATTAATAGAAAACTGGTTTTTAACAGTTTAATTTCTGCTATTTTTACAATCGTAGGATTAGCTACTTTCTTAATATTATTACTTCTTGAAAGCAAAATTCCATCAGATGTTATTTATGAAGTTTTCTCTATATTTGGTTGGGTATTTCTTTGGGAAGCAGTTGATCAAATCTTTATAGAAAGGTATTATTTAAATAGACAACGATACCGTTACTATAACCTATATTTTACAAAAATTACATATGAAAAGATTAAAAATTAATAGTACTCAAAATACAAGATTCACGGTTATTTAAGCCGTGAATCTTGTTTTTGCATAGAATTTATAAATCATATTTAACATAATCGCCAGTCACAATAATATCGGCACCTGTTCCCAGTACATTCTGTATAATTTTATCACCAGACTTTGCTGACTTTAGATGAAGTTTTCCAATCTCAGCATTTACCGCAAAAACTTTATCTTTAGGAATTAATTTTGTGGTTTTGACAGGCAATACTCCTTTGTCTGTTCTAACTAATGCAGTCAACATTCGCTTTGGGGCTGTCACCTCTTCTTTGCCATAATTTTCGCCTCTCACACAAGTGTTGCCTGCAACTTTGATTTCTCCATTTTTCTCTTTTGCCACATTTAGTTCACAACCCATAGGGCACATTATACATATTAATTTCATAACCCCTCCACTGACAAAATTAGATTATCCTTAATCAAGTTCCCTTGCACTTCAAAAGACTGCATTTCGCCCGGTAAAGATGCCATGACAAATTTCTTAGCAACAACATTACCTTTAGTATCTGTCAAAATGTAATTAGTTTTAACAACTTTTGTTTTCGTTCTAAATCTTAATTCGATTTTTTCCTGGCCATCAACAATCTTGTTAGGAACAACATAAGTTATACCTGTCCCTGCAGTTAAAGTATAAGTCTTGCTACTATTAATCATACCTTTGGCATATTGACTTGCATTTAATCCCGCGTTTTTGCCCTCAAGTGATACATTATCTACCAAGTCATGTACATGCAAGAAGTTTCCACAAGCAAAAACTCCCTCATTCTCCGTTTCTAATAAACTATTTACATACACACTTTTTGTCGCTTTATTAATAGGCAAATCAACCAAATCTGTTTCTGGAACTAGCCCTACAGAAAGTATTAAAGAATCACACTTCATAAACTTTCTAGTTTTTTCTATTTTGTTATACTTTTCATCAACTTTGCCATAATATATTCCTTCAATTCTTCCTTCCCCCACAACTTCAAAAATTGAAGTATTTAACATAAGAGGAATACCAAAGTCATCCAAACATTGTACAATATTTCTTCTTAATCCACTTGTTGTGGAATTTATCTCCATAACAGCTTTTACCTTAGAGCCTTGCATAGTAAGTCTTCTTGCCATAATTAGACCTATGTCTCCACTACCCAATATTACAACTTCTTTGCCAGGTAGTTTGCCATGAATATTAACAAGTCTCTGAGCCTCACCTGCAGTATATACACCAGCAGGCCTAGTGCCATTAAGTAAAATATTGCCCGAAGTCCTTTCCCTACAGCCCATAGCCAAAACTAGAGCTTTACCTTCAATTTTTTGATTCCCATTTTCATTAACAATATTAACATTAGTTCCATCAATACTGACAACAAAAGTATTCGTCATAACAGTTATTTTAGGCTCTTTCTTAATAAGCTCTATAAATTTCTTAGCATACTCAGGACCTGTAAATTCTTCCTTAAAATAATGCAACCCAAAACCATTATGTATGCATTGTTTTAATATTCCGCCAAGATAAGAATTTCTCTCAATAATTGCTGTTTTGCAACCATTATTAGCACTCTCAAGCGCGGCTGCCATACCAGCAGGTCCACCACCTATCACTACCACATCAAACTTCATACTACTTAACTCCTTTTGAAATAGTATTGCCTAAGACATATTTGCCATTTGCCTTTTCTTTAACAATGTTATCCATTGTTGTATGATTCTCATTTGCCAAAATCATAGCGACTTTATCGTTACAGAAGCCTCCTTGACATCTTCCCATGCCTGCCCTAATTCTTCTCTTTATTCCGTCCATTGTTCTTGGTTTGATTGGTCTATTAATAGCATCTTTAATTTCTCCAAGTGTGATATTTTCGCACTTACAAACAATCTTTCCATAGTCACTATTTTGCTTAATAAGTGCGTTTCTTTGCCTTACCGACATCTCTTCAAGCCTTGTGTATGGTTTGATTGTTTTGCAATTATTTAATGGCATATATACCATATCAAGAAGTCCTATAACATATTTAGAAATAGCTGGAGCACTGCTAAGACCCGGAGAACATATCCCCGCAATGTTTACTACGCCATCTACTTTTGCACTTTTTTCTATTACAAAATCCTCTCCAACAACCGACCTTACTCCTGAGAAAATTCTAATAGTTTTGCCCAGATTGATGTTATTTAACATTTTGGAAGATTTAAAAGCAATATCCTTAAGTCCAGAATCTGTTGTGCAAGTAGAACTATTACTTATATAACTTGTAGGCCCTACTAAAATATTACCACTCACAGTCGGAGTTACAAGAACACCTTTACTTTCCTTAGTAGGAAGAGGAAATATTGTGGAAGAAACAAGACTTCTTTCACTATGGTCTAGAACATAATATTCCCCTCTTCTATATTCTATCTTATACTTCTCAGTTTTTAGAATCTTTGCAATATCGTTATATCCAAAGCCAGAAGCGTTAACTATTTTTTTTGCATAAACAGGATTATTTCCATCAGATATTACAAAATACTCTTTCTTTCTAGCAACTTTCTTAGTTATATAGTCAAAAAGTATTTTTCCGCCATTAAGAACACCTTCTTCAGCAAGACAAATTGTGTATAAATAAGGTTCAATAATATAGGAATTCTCAGCAAATAGCCCGCAAGTTATACCTTCCGCAAGATTTGGTATTCTCTCTAACAATTCTTTTCTATTTAACTTGCTTACGCCATCTACTTTGTTTAGTTTTGCTTTCTCAACCAACAAATCTACTGCACTCTCATCACTACCTACTACAAATGCTCCACACTTTTTTAATGAAACATGGATTCTTTTGCAAATACTTGGAAACATTTTGTTTCCCTCTACATTGAATTTAGCTTTCAGTGTATTAGGCTTTGCATCAAAACCTGCGTGTATTATTCCGCTATTCGCTTTAGTTGTTCCGGTTGAGACATCTGGTTCTTTTTCCAGTAAGATTGCCTTGTATCCACTCCTAACAACATCGTTAAAAATTGACACGCCAACAACACCAGCGCCAATTATAGCCACATCATATATAACCTTATCCATTAATTCTACCTCTTATATCTTTCCTTACTTTATATAATTGTATAAACTTGGCAAAAATATGTCAAATTATATTGTTTGAGTTTTTACTTTTTAAAATTCTTAATATTATGATAGAATATTAAAAATGGAGATTTGGAATATGGAAAAAAGATATATTATAGCTCTTGATGAAGGTACAACAAGCGTTAGGAGTGTCATTTATGATACAATAACTAATCAGATTATAGGGACATCACAGTATCCGTTCAAACAGTTTTATCCAAAAAGTAGCTGGGTTGAACAAGATGCAAATGAGATTTGGAAATTACAAAAACAGACACTTGATAGAGTGATTACTGAGAATAAAATTTCTGTTGATGAAATTATTGGGCTTGGAATTACAAACCAAAGAGAAACTGTAGTTGCTTGGGACAAAAAATCAGGAGAGCCGATATGTAACGCAATTGTTTGGCAGTGTAAAAGAACTTCTAAATTTATAAACTCTCTGCCTGTGTCTATTAAAAGAAAGATTAAGGACAAAACTGGACTTATTGCCGATGCATATTTTAGCGCAAGCAAAATGAAGTGGATAATTGACAATGTGCCCAAAGCAAAGAAATTACTTGAAGAAGAGAATCTTTGTTTGGGAACAATAGACAGTTGGCTGGCTTATAAACTTACCGGCAAGTTTGTTACAGATACAACTAACGCAAGCAGAACTATGCTGTTTAATATCAAAACAATGACTTGGGACAACGAACTTCTAGATTATTTCAATATCCCTAGACACGCTCTTGCAGAAGTTGTTTCTTGCAATACAGATATTGGACAATGCCTTGACTATCCTTTCCACTTATGTGGAATTATTGGTGACCAGCAATCAAGTATGTTTGGACAGGCGTGCTTTACTAAAGGCATGACAAAAACTACATATGGTACAGGTTGCTTTATACTTATGAATATAGGAACTGAGAGAATCAAAAGCAAAGATACTCTATGCACAGTTGCATATACACTTGATAATAAAACAAATTATGCTTTAGAGGGAAGTGTATTCTCAGCTTGTAATGCGATTGACTGGGTAAAGAATAATCTAGAATTATACGAAAGCGTTGAGGAGTTGGCGGATATTTGTGCAAGTATTCCTGACAATGATGATGTATATTTTGTCCCAGCATTTACTGGTCTTGGTGCTCCATACTGGGACGGTTTTAGTAAAGGAACAATAACTGGCATGACGCTTGCAACTAATAAGAAGCATATTATTAGAGCTTGTATCGAAAGTATAGCGTACAATACTTATGCAATTATTAAGAGTATGTCCAACAAAACCATTCCTATTAAAGAAATACACGTAGATGGCGGAGGAAGTAAGAATACTTTTCTTCTACAATTCCAAGCAGACATTCTTCAGAGGAATGTATTAAAAAGTATGCAATCAGAAAGTACTGCACTAGGTGCAATATACATGGCAGGAATTTCACAAAATATTTTTACTCTCAAAGATATTACAAAACTATATAAAGTAAAAAATACTTACTCCCCTAAGATTACAAGATACCAAAGAGACACATTGTTTAAAAAATGGGAAAATGCTGTAAAGATTACAAAATACGATTCTAAGAAAAGGAGAGAAAAATGATTAACGAAAAATTTGTAACTTTTGATGGCTTAGAGTTAAATACCTATCTATATGACACAAAGAAACCAAAAGGAATTATACAATTTATACACGGAATGCAAGAGCATGGCGGAAGATATAAGGAGGCTTGTGAATATTTTAACAAAGCAGGCTTTATTTGTTTTGTATCAGACCTAAGAGGTCATGGATTTTCTTCTAAATCTATTGAAGATTTAGGTAAAGATGATGGAGATGTTTTTTTAAACACTGTTAAAGACCAAATAGAAATCTCTAAGATGCTGAAAGAAAAATATCCTAATCTCCCACTATTTGTATTTGGTCACTCATATGGCTCTTTTATTACTCAAAAATATGTCCAAGAATGTGATTTTGCAAAAGCTGTAATTATTTGTGGCACAACAAATGGCGATAATCTTATTATGAAATTTGGCAAAATTGTTGCATGGTTTACTAAATTAAAGAATGGCAAACATGGCAAAGCTACAATGATTGAAAACATGAGTTTTAAGTCTTATGCTAAAGGTTTTGAAAATGGAAATTGGCTTTCTAGAGATGAAAAAATTTGGGAAGTGTACAATGAAGATAAATATTGTGGAACACCCTTCCCTGTAAGCTTCTATGCAAGCCTATTTAGAAACATGGGCAAACTAAATAAAGGAATCAAAAATATTAATAAAAATACTCCAATACTACTAATTTATGGCAACGCCGACCCAGTTGGAAGCAAAGGAAAAGAAATAAGAAAATTAGAAAAAATATATCTAAAAAATGATATTAAAATAAAATGTATAGAATACGAAAATGCAAGACATGAACTGCTTAATGAGACAAATAAACAAGATGTATTGTCAGATATTCTCAACTTTATGACAGAAATTATATAGAAAGCGTAAAAAATAGCAAATTATTGAAATTTGCTATTTTTATATACACATATACTTTTTTGAAATATAAACAAAAATATCAAAAAATTTTTATACAATAAATCCTTCGGGCATAGGGATTTCGCATACTCCTTGTTTTGCTTCACATAGAGGACAAGTATCCCATGCTTCTTTACCCTCTCCAACATATCCACAAGCTGGACAAACCCATTTTGTTTTTGCTGTTTTCTTGTATATTTTTTTCTTTTTAAATTGATTATATATTTCCATAAATATTTCTTTATGTCTTAGCTCTACTGTCTTTATTTCTTTAAATAATTTTGCAATATCCTCAAAACCTTCTTCCGTTGCAACTTCGATAAATTTAGTATAAGCATCAGCTTCATCAGCTTCATCTTCAGCAAGAAGTTTTAAGTTCCTTTCTAAGTCCCATTTTTCCTTAAAAGGGAAGCCTGAACAAATCTCAATGTTCTTAATTTCTTCATCTCCTGCTTCTTGCATTTTGGTATAAAGCATTCTTGCATGGTTAAACTCTTGATATGCAATTTTGTCAATTAATGTTGCAATAGCTTCATAGCCATTATATCTAAAACCGTACTCCACAAATTCGTATCTTGTTCTTGCTTGACACTCTGCAGCAAATGCCCTAGCTAAATTTTTCATAGTTTTACTTTCTGCTAATTTCATATATTCTCCTTAAATTAATTTTTTCTAAAGTAATTATTGCTTTAAAATTTTTAACTTATACATCAGTTGCTTTTATTTTTGTAAATTTTGAAGTATACTATAAGTAAATAAAACACTTAAGGAGAGTATTATGATAAATAAAACAAAAAAAATTCTAACAATAGTTACACTTGTTTCAATAGCAATACCTATACTGCTTTTGATAGGAGCAATCTTTGGACTTGAAGTATTTAGTGGATTTACTCTTAAATTAATGTTAACACTTGCCACAGTTGCTGTAGCAGGAGCATTTAGCATTAATGCATTAAATATTTACAACAAAAGAAAAGTTATTGCAATGATAAGCATATCCCTACTTTGTCTTTGCTCTATACTAGCATTTGTTATCTTTTGGTCAAACTTCACCACTCCAACAATTTTTAATAACCTTGTAATAGTTCTTGCAATGGCAACAGTTTTATTTTGTATAATTGTTTCAATGCATCTAAAATTAGAAAAAAAGTTTCTTATTATACAAATAATTACTTATTCCTTAATCATCATTATAGATATCATACTTACTCTAATAGTATTTGGGATAGATGTTTTGTCTATTGAGGGATTATCTCAATTGTTCTGGACAATGTGTCTTACAACTTTTGCTCTATTATGCACAACCGGAATCTTGGGAAAAAAAGCATCTTCACTTGATAGCAAAGACTCTAACTCATCAAATAAATTTGTCAAAATATCTATTGAGGAATATGAAAATTTAAAAAATAGAATTAAAGAATTAGAGGCTGAATTAGAAAATAAGAAATAAATATTTAACAAAAAAATTGTAGAAACATTAGAAATAAAGGCATTCGACCATTCACTTCTTTTGTCTACAATTTTTTACTACTATTTTCTCTTATACTTCGATAAATCATCTTTCTCTTCTTTAGATAATCTATAACTATCTCTGCATTTGGAGATTGCTTTGTTTATTGCAAATTTAGGGAGTTTGCTTGTTGGCAGATAATCAAGAGTTCTTTCTTTAACTTTTATCACACACTCACTAATCAGCCATGAACACATCATAAGAACATAATAATGCTCTTCTTCGCCTAAACTTTCTAAAGATTCAAAAATCAAATCTAAATGTTCCTCATCAACAAAACCTTTCATTAATATTAGTAAACCAACTCTTCTAACAAAGGGTTTGTCGCTAGCAATATACTCTTTTGTTTTATTTAGAAACAAATTCTTATTATTTTCGTTTATTCGATACTTTAAAGTATCCGTTGATGACCAATTATCACAACAATTTATATACTTATCTAGATACTTGAAATATATATTTATATCTTTGATTCTATTAAGAATTTTTGCAATTATAAGTGTATGAGTATGGTTTTGCCACAACCAGTTGTCTAGATAAGAAATATAGTTTCCTTTACATATTTCTTTCGCAATTCTATCAACTTCTACACTACTAACAGCAATACAGGGCAAAGGTGTATTCACAATTTTTTGCTCCCAAATTGCTTTTTCTTCGCCTTTGGATAAAGAATTTAGATAATTATCAAATTCTTCCAAGTCCTGTTTGTCCCAAGTTTCCTTTGCTAAATTCATTAAAATTTTCTCCTAAAGCAATATTCTTAAAGTTGTAATTTATGGCTTTAATTCTATATATTTTGACAATTTGCATATGTCTTATTTAATTTTTGTCACATCGCCATTAATTATTGTTGGGTTAAAACCTATAAGCTCATCTTTAAGCATACCTTCTGGTAAATCGTTCATAAAAAATATTTTTTTACCTAATCTAAAAGCATCATAAATTTCCAAAAAAGTTGCTCCACCTATATAGTTCTTTTGACCATTCTTATCATAATTAAGAACCAACACAGCGTCCATATTAGAAACGACTTCCTCACTATGTTTTATCATGCCCGCTTTCCATTCAGCATGCTGAGCAGTTCCTCTATAAAACCCTTCAGTCTCTGGACAATCCCAACAATTAGGCATTGTTACTTCATGACCTAAATTCTCTAGTTTAGTTTTAATTTCTGTCAGTTTATCATAAAATGCTTTACTACAAATTATAAAAATTTTCATATTATGCAACACCTCATTCTTTAGCTTTATTTAGCCATATTTTACTCTCTCTCAGCTTCCAATTCTTCTAGAACTTTTTTAGCCACAGCTTCACTGCCACCATTCTTGGAATAAGCTTCAAGAAAAGCATTATTTTGTTCATTTACTCCTAAAACTTCAGTATCATATAGCGCCTTATCATACTTCTTTAGAATATCGACAGAAATTCTATGAATATCTATCCCTTTTTCTTTCTCTTCAGCAACAACCTCAGCTGTTAGTTGTGGATATGCTCTATCGTAAGAAAACATTCTATAATACTTACTAGCAAGCACTTCTAGAGGATAAGCACCTGATGTATTGTTTAAATCAAACATTCTAATATTCCCAGTTCCCTCTTCTACTCTGAAATTATTGCCATGCGCATCTATGTGAACAAGATTCTTATTAATAACAACTGAATCTTTTATTAATGTATAGAAAGTCTCATCTGGAATATCCTTACTCTTAACTATCCTTATAATATTTTCTTCTCTACTTACACCATAATTGCTTGGCAGATTTACACCTTTCACAAAAGGCATTAATATTCCATACTTACCAGAATCTTTTTCGACCGCCGCACCCACAATTGGCACAGGAGATGGCAATGGATTAATTATCTTAGAAATATTATGTAGTTTTTGAAACGCCATCTTTCCCGCTCTAGGAGTTAACCATGCATACGTCTTACCATCAAATTCAACAGGAACACAGAAAGAACTAGCACCTTTTTGTGCACTTTTTTTGCCCTCATATTCTAATTCTTTGTAAAAGTTTTGATCAAGAAACTTCTCAAAATCATCTAAAGCCATGAAATTTTTATCAGTAAAATATTTAAACTTATCCATATATACCTCTAATTTATTCATTTTAATTTTATCATATAATCTACATAAAATAAATATATTTGGTTTAAAAAGTTAAAAAAAAGCAAACTCTTAACAAAAGCTTGCATTTATTACACTGATAAATTTATCATTCAAACATATCTTCATCTATTAAAGGAACAATATCTATCGCAGGCTCTTCATATGGGTGAGCTTTCCTTAAAGCCTTTACAACCTCTTTTACTTTGTCTATAGGACAAATCGCTTCCAATTTTTCTTCTTCAACAACCTCAAGTTTACCACTTTGACCAATAAACGCGTTAGCTTTCTCATTAGGAATAAACGTGCCAATGCTTTTTACTGATGTAGTGCAATAAGAATAATTGCCTATCACTCCTGCCCCTGCTTCACACATCGCATTTCGTACCTTATCAACGTAACCAATAGGAATTGTTACAAAAATTTTAACATTTTTTATATCAATTTTCATAAAAATATACCATCACTTTGTTCAATTTTTTTGGCGGAAAGTGAGGGATTTGTCTATGCACCGCAAGGTATATACTTCGGGTGGCAACAAAGTTGCCGGGTGCCCGAATAAAGTGGTTCAAAGACAACAAATGTTGTCGACAGATATTAATCTGCCCATCACTCACTATACACAAATTCTTGTTCTAATATTTTGGCGGAAAGTGAGGGATTTGAACCCCCGGAACAATCACTTGTTCAACAGATTTCGAATCTGCCTCGTTCGACCACTCCGACAACTTTCCAAATAAGATATGTTTTATCTTAATATTACAACAAATAGTATATAGAATATTTTAGGATTTGTAAATCAAATTATTTTAATTTTATTAAGATTTACCTGTTGTATTGATATATTTTACACAAAATTTACTAACATGTTATAATTTTAAACCAAGCACAGCCAAAAAGTTATTTAGAAAAATTTATTGACATAAGATGTCTTATTTGTTAGAATATGTCTTGTAAAAATTTAATAAAATTTGGAGAGGTGTCAGAGTGGTCGATTGTGCAGTCTTG
>CAZVVP010000033.1:0-12166 GCA_964630515.1 uncultured Christensenella sp.
CTATTCTTGATGAGTTATTTCTGATGAGCATATTTGCCTTGTCAATAATATTCTTTGTACTTCTGTAATTTTGCTCTAACTTATATACTTTAGCATTAAACTCTTTCAAAAAGTTTCTAATATTATCAATATTAGCACCTCTCCAAGAATAAATGCATTGATCCTCATCACCAACAACAAATACATTTCCATGTTTACTTGATAGAAGTTTTACTAATTTATATTGTACTAAGTTTGTGTCTTGGAACTCATCAACAAGTATATATTTAAACTTGTCTTGGTAAATTTCTAAAACATTTGGGAACTCTTCAAATAATATTACAGTTTTATATAATAAGTCATCAAAATCAAAAGTGTTACATCTTTTTAATTCTTCTTCGTATTTGTCAAATACAGCTTTTATTAACTCAATATCTTTATCATAAGCAATTAATTTGCAATATTCAAGTACAGAAAGTCCTTCGTTTTTTGCCTGTGATATATGCCAAGAAACTCTATCAGCAAATCCATCTTTGTCAATTCCTAAATCTTTAATAATTGTCTTGATTAATTTTTTTCTATCAGTCTCATCACAAATCGTAAAAAATTTAGTGTAACCATCTAATTTACTGGCATGTTCTCTAAGAATTTTGACACACATAGCGTGGAAAGTACTAACCCAAACTCCATATGCCTTAGTTGACATACTTTGGATTCTTTCTTTCATCTCTCTTGTTGCTTTGTTTGTAAAAGTAATTGCTAGAATTTGACTTGCAGTTGCAAGACCTTCATCTATAAGATAACATATTCTATGGGTTAGAAGTCTTGTTTTCCCACTGCCAGCACCCGCAGTAACTAATATTGCGCCTTCAGTGTCTTTTGCAATCTCTAATTGGGTATTATTTAAATCGTTTATATCGTACATTTTATCTTCCTCAGATTAAAAATAAAGTATTATTACATAATACTTCATTATAACACAATTAATATTTTACTCAAACGATTATCAAATAGCTTCTTCTTCTTTTAATAAATATTTTTCTCTCACATTATTATATTTTTCCGCGATATTTAATACATAAGACTGCTTTCCAATCTCATCTAATTGGTTGTAAAAATCTGTGTCAATTAATTTAGAGAAAGGAGTTAAATCATATAAATCACTATCAAGAAGTTCTATCACTTTTTTCTCAAAATCAGCATCAATCTTATCTTGCAACTTGACATATTCTATTTGGGCGGTAAATTTCTTTAGAGCACAAGCGTTTTTGATAAAATAACTACTTACCTTAGGCACAAAAACAGATTTTTCTTTTGGCTCAGTATATTCTCCTTTCATTAATCTCTGTTTTGCAATATTAGCAAGCATCTTCAATTGATTGTTACGTTTTCCCATAAATATCTCCTTTAAAATAGATACTAGATATATTTTATAATAAGAAGATAAATATGCAAAAAAAACTAAGTAGCGAAAAAAAACAAAAGAAGTCGAATCATGACTTCTTTTGCTAATTATCTACTCTTTTTGCTTCTCTTGATAGCAGCCTTTTGTTTTTTCTTTCTCTTAACACTAGGCTTCTCATATTGTTCATGCTTTCTAAGGTCGCCGATTATGCCATCTTTTTGGCATTTTCTCTTAAATCTCTTAATAGCACTCTCTACATTTTCGTTTTCGCCAACTCTTACTGTAGACATTTACTTTTTCACCCACTTTTTCTTTAAATTAACAGATATAATTATACACCAAAAGATTAATTTGTCAACTAATTTAGGAAAATTAATCATTTAATCTTTAATTTGTTGCAAACTTCTTCCATATTAATATCTTTTTTATCTTTAAGTGGCCAAATATCTAGCCCATCTTGAACCTTTCTTGGAATAATATGTATGTGATAATGGAACACCGATTGTTGGGCAGACTTGCCACTTGAATTAAGAATGTTTACACCATCAAATCCGCAATTGTCTATATAGTGTTTAGAAATCTTTTGCACAGCCTCAAATAAATGTTTGTTGTATTCTATATCACAATCTATTATATTAGTATAATGTTTCTTTGGGATAACTAAAGTATGTCCCAAGGCGTCCTTGGCAATATCTAAGAAAGCGTAAACATTATTATCCTCATATATCTTGTAACTAGGAATCTCTCCTGCTATAATTTTACAAAAAATACATTCATTTTCTATCATCTCACAATTACTCCTTCTTTATAATTTTTTTCTGCAGTGAATGTTTTTATACTTCCAATTTCGCAGTTTATTTTCTTTGGAATATAACATTTAATATAATTAGCAGAATATCCAACAAAATAGTCACCTTCCATTTCTTCAACCAGAACTTCTAAACTTTTTCCAATAAACTTGCTATTATATGCTATTTGTAATTCATTAGCGACAGATGTCAGCCTTTCCATTCTTTTATTCTTAATTTCTTTAGTCATATCGGGGTAATTATATGCAACTGTCCCTTTTTTTGCACTAAATGGGAAACAATGGATTTTTCCAAAGCCAACAGCTTTTGCTAAAGAGATTGTATTTTCAAAGTTTTCCTCTTCCTCAAAAGGAAAACCTACAATGATATCTGTTGTTATATTAGCATTAGGGAAATATTTGTAAATTAAATCACAAGCGTTTATATATTCTTTTGCTGTATATTTCCTATTCATCTTCTTTAAAACAAAATCGTCGCCACTCTGTAAAGACAAATGAAAATGTGGTGCAAAGTTCGGCATTTGTTTTAAAACTTTTAAGAAACTTTCAGTCACAACTTTAACTTCTAGACTTCCTATCCTTATTCTTGCATCAATGTCTTTCAATCTTGACATCAGAAGTTCTAGTGCAAGTTTTCCATCTTTCTTATAATCTGACATATCTATCCCAACTAGTACAATTTCTTTGTAATACTTGGATAATTCTTCAGCTTCTTTAAGGATAGATTCTATATTCCTACTTACACTTCGACCCCTTAAATAAGGGATAATGCAATAGCTACAGAAATTATTACAACCATCTTGAATTTTGATATAAGCTCTAGTCTGGGTAATTTTTGGATTAGATAGACTTTCATTAAAACAAGTCAGCTCTTCTTCTGAATATTGCTCATTAAGTAAATATTTGAGAATTAAATCTTTTCTTTGATATGCAAAAACTTTAACAACATTGTTTTTATTTAAAAATTTCTCTTTATCAGCCTCACTAGCACAACCGCAAACTAAAATCTTAGCATTTGGATTTATTTTGTTGATTTTAGAAACATATTGCCTGCTTTTTTTCTCAGCTTCATTAGTAACTGCACAAGTATTAATAATATAATAATCAGCAAATTCAAATTCTTCTGTTGTCTCAAAGCCAACATTCTCTAACATTTTTGCTATACAATCACTTTCATATTTGTTTACTTTGCAACCCAAAGTAATTAAACATACTTTAATTTTGTCCATAACATTCACCTAATTATTACTGCAAAAAGACACAAAAGAAGCCAAAGTCATACTTGCAGTTTCTGCTTTAAGGATTCTATTTCCAAGCGAAACGCTAATTGCTCCAGCTTTGATAATTTGTTCTATATCAGATTTATCAAAGCCACCTTCTGAGCCAATAATAACCGCTATTTTGCTGTGATTTTTTATTTTCTCTACCATTTCGCTCAACCGAACAGTTCCTTCTGTTTCATTAGCAAAAATTGCTAAATCATAATTGTTTATCATATTTAGCATTTCTTTAAATGTTATGATTTCGCTAACTTTAAGAGGAATACTTCTTTTGCATTGTTTTGAACTTTGGTCACTTATTTTTTGCAATTTATCTTTTTTGTTTTCACTTGGTTTAACTGTTTGAAACTTAGTCTCAAACAAAATTAAATTACTAGCCCCTACTTCACTAAGCTTCTGAGTTAATAAAGACATTTTATCATTTTTAATTAATGCTTGATATACATCAATAGTCTTATTTGGATTATGTGTATTTCTTTCTTTTGAAACAACTTCGCACAAAGTGCTTTTCTTTTCTATAGTCAATATTTTGCAAATATAATCAAACTCAGTCCCATTAGTTACAATTATCTTGTCGCCAACTTTTAATCTTAGTACATTACTAAGATGGTTATGCTCTTCGCCACTTATATTAATCTTATCTTTAACTTCACCTTCGACAACAAATCTCTTATACATCTTTATCCTCTAATTTCTCTAGTAAGCCCAATTCTAGCTTATATTTAGTACATTTAAACATATTTGCGATTTCCATATTATCACTTACAATGATTGCCGAAGCGTCGTTAACCCTAATTAGCTTCTTTAACTCTGTGATTACGTATTTTAGTTCAGTTGTTGATAAGTCTTTGAAGATATCGTCTACAAAAATATAATCTAATTTTCTTAATGATAGCCTTGCTAGAACAACTTTGACTCTGTCAAAAGCCCCTATATTTTTCATTTTTTCATCTTTTAAAACATCAAGACCATAGCACTTTAAAGCATTATTTATTTTGATATCTTGGATAGACTTGTTCACTTTACGAATTTTCAATACATATTCAAGATTCTTATATATACTTTTGTTTTCTAAACAAACCACCTTCTCTGGCACAAAGCCTAAAGCAATATCCGTCTTAAACAAATCTCTACTAACTGGTATATTATTGTATAGAACTTCACCAGAAAAATCGCTCTCTATCCCAAGTAAAATTCTTAGCAAACAACTTCTTCCGCTCTCATATTCGCCGTGAATAAACATAATTTCTTTATCTTTTAACTCAAAATTAATATTTTGCAAAGTGTTGTAATCTTTTGTGTAATAAAAAATCAAATTTTTTACTTTTAACATAATTATATTTTCCCTAAATTTAAAATCTTATATATTATACACTATTTGTACGAATAAAAAAAGGAATTGAAATAAACAATTCCTTTTTTGTTAAATTATTTATATTAATAATCTAGTTCAATAACACCCAAATCACCATCAGCTCTTCTATAAATTATATTTACTTCACCAGATTTAGCATTTAGGAAAACATAGAATGAATGACCAAGCATATCCAAATTAAACTCTGCATCTTCTATAGTCATTGGCTCTAATTCAAATCTCTTTGTTTTAACAACCTTATGTTCAACTTCTTCAGGAATAGATTCCAAGTATTCTAAAGTTGACATCATATCTTTAATAGTTCTTGTCTTTGTTTTGGTACAAATCTTAACGATTTGTCTTTCAATCTTTGGTAAAGCTAAATCAATATTATTAAACATATTATCGCCAGACACTTCGCTTCTAAAGAACATTCCATCTGCATTGATAGAAACTTCTAATTTGTGAGTATCGTTTTGTTCAATACAATTAACTTTTACATCAAAATTCTTATTAAAATATTTTTCTAATTTATTTAATTTCTTCTCTATTATCTCCTTAAACCTATCTGAAATTTTGTAATTTTTAGAAACATAATTAATCTTCATATTTAATACCTCCTATCAGTATCTATATTAATTATACCAAATTACCATAACATCACAAACAAATTTAACGCAAAATTTAATAATTATCTACCTCAAATTCTAATTGATTGTTTTTAAATGTAATCTTAATAACATCGCCTTGAGAAATACTGCCGTTTAGGATTTCTTCAACTATCCTATCCTCTACTTGTTGCTCAATCAATCTTCTTAATGGTCTTGCACCATACTCTGGGTCGTAACCCTTTTCTATTAAATAATTAAGTGCAGTGGATGTTATTTTTAAAGAATTGCCCTTTGCTTTAAGCCTTTTGTTAAGATTACTTATAAATATCTTTGCAATATAAGTTAGATTTTCGATAGATAGTGGGTGGAAAATTGTTACTACGTCAATTCTATTAACAAATTCTGGCTTAAAATACTGTCTAAAAGAATTTAGAAGTGTATTCTTTATCACTTCATAATTTAGTGTTCTATCAGTCAATCCAAAGCTATTATTCTTTGGCAATTTATCTACACCAATATTACTAGTAAATATAATTATCGTATTTTTAAAACTAACAAGTCTTCCCTTACTATCAGTCAACCTACCATCATCTAGAACTTGTAATAGTAAGTTATATACATCAGAGTGAGCTTTCTCAATTTCATCAAAAAGGACTACAGAGTATGGCCTTCTTCTAACAGCTTCTGTCAACTGTCCTCCGTCGTCAAAACCTGCATATCCAGGAGGGGCTCCAATAAGTTTGCTTACACTATGCTTCTCCATATACTCACTCATGTCTATACGAATAAAAGCATTTTCGTTATCAAACATAGCTTCCGCTAAAGCCTTACAAAGTTCTGTTTTACCCACACCAGTTTGTCCTAAGAACATAAAACTACCAATCGGTCTTTTGCTATCTTTCAACCCAACCCTTGCTCTTCTAATTGCTTTACATACAGCTGTAACAGCCTCATCTTGACCTATTACACGTTTATGCAAAACGTTCTCTAAGTCCATCAATCTGTCTTTTTCTTCCTCTGTAAGTTTTTCAACTGGGATCTTTGTCCAATCACTGATTATTGCCCTGATATCATTTTCTGTAATTGTTAAAGATGAGTCTGGAAGTTGATTTTTGTCCACATATTCTTCTCTTTCTTCTTGCAGTTGAATAATCTCCGCTCTTAACTCATTTACCAAAGTATAATTTTCGCTAATTAAAGCACTCTTCTTAGACTCTTCTAATTGATTTATTTTATTATCAATATCAACCAATATTTGAGGCCTTTTACTATACATTATCTTAATTCTACTACTTGCCTCATCGATTAAGTCAATAGCTTTATCTGGTAAATTCCTATCTGTAATATACCTGTCTGAAAGAATTACTGCACTACTTATTGCTTGGTCAGAAATAATAACATTATGGAAATTTTCAAAGCCCTTCTTTAAGCCATGCAAAATTTTTATTGTATCATCAATTGATGGTGGGTCAACTTGAACGGGCTGAAATCTTCTCTCTAAAGCTTTGTCTACTGCGATATATTTTTGAAATTCATCATTTGTAGTTGCACCTATAGTTTGAAATTCACCTCTAGACAAATATGGTTTTAACATATCCGCTGGGTTTATTTCCCCCTTGTCTCCACCTACTTGCATCATTGTATGAATTTCATCTATAAACACGATAATATTTCTATTCTTAGTAACTACGTCAATAAGATTCTTTAATTTTTCTTCTAATGCACCCCTGTACTTAGTCCCCGCAATTAAGTGTCCTAATTCCAAAGAAAATACAATTTTGTCCTTAAGTAAATCAGGAACTTCACCATTTACAATCGCTCTTGCTAACCCCTCAACGATAGCACTTTTTCCAACACCAGGCTCTCCTACTAATACAGGATTGTTTTTGGTCTTTCTACATAGTATTTCAATACATCTAGATATTTCTTCATCACGGCCTATTATTTGGTCAATCTTGCCATTTCTAGCCTTTAGAGTCAAATCAGTTCCTAAAGCACTTAAACTCTCTGGCAAAGTTCCCAAATTATCACTTTGTTGTTCATAATTATTTTTTTCCAAGTGTGGGGTATAATTAGACTCCACTTCTACATCATTTGGTATACTATTTGCATATTGTTGATATTCATTGATTGCATTAATACTATCAGGTTTAATTGATGATTTTCCAATAGCCAAAAATTCAGACTTGATTAATTGCATTAAATTCGCTTTTAAGTTATTAATATTGATTCTAAAGTTTTTCTTTAAAATATTAACTGCATAACAATCATCACATGAAAGCATTGAGACTAACAAATGCTCCAAAGTAACAAAATCTTTACCAATTTGATTGCTGAATTGATTAGCTATCAAAAAAACTTCTTTGGTCTTGCTTGCAAGTTCAATCTTAGGATCAACAATGGTTGTATTCTTTCTAGGAGAAGTTTTTGCAAAAATTTTTTCTAATTTATTAGTTGTTACATTAAAACTTTGTAGCACATTACTACAAGTTGTATTTGGAATTGATACCAGCCCATACAATAAATGCTCTGTACCTATCTCATATTGACCAAAGTTTAATGCAATCGCACCCGCCCTTTTTAACGCAAGGTCTACATTCTCAGCAACATTAAATCCGTTAAACATATCTACCTACTACACATTTCTCATTATATTAAGTAGTTTATCATAAATATGATAATAATCAAAATTTAAATAACTTATTTTTATATTTGACTTAATATTGTCTATAAATACTTTATTTGTATTATGACAATAATAATTAGTTATTTTAAAAAGTTGACTTTATATTTTTTTGCTAGTAAAATATGATTATAAAGTGAGGTATAAATTTATGCAAATCAAAGAAAATTCTTTTATTAAACTTTCAGATGATAAAACATATATAGTTGCTAATATTTTAGAATACAGAGGCAAAGAATATGCATATCTTGTATCTGCAGAAGATAAGAAATTATACTATTCTTTTTGTACAGAAACTATTGATGAAAATGGAAAATCAATTCTTAACTCAGTAACAGACAAATATTTAACCGACAGACTTAGAGCTATGTTCTCTGAAAATATGCAAGAGAAGATTAAAAAATTAGAAGAAACAAAGAAATAATTTATAACACATTAGTATTTAAACTAATGTGTTTTTTTACACAAAAAGACTCATACTTAGGTAATATAAGCCTTCTATTTTCAAAAGTTAGTAATAACACCACAAGCGATCTTAGTCCCAGCATTTCCAGATGGCTGAGTCGTAAAATCATCTAAATGAGAATGTATAACAATAGTTTTTCCGACAACTTCATCAACATTAAACCTATCTGTCAATACGACAGAAAAAGCTATACCGTTAGCCCCAAACAAAGGTGGCAAATCCCCTGCATGATATGGATGTGGACAATTGTTAGGATTATAATGCATATCGGCATTCACAAAAGGGTCTTGAGGAGTTCCAGTACAACTATTTCCGTTATGTATATGATAAGCGAAAATAGGACTTTTACAATCTTCTCTTTGCTTTGGAAGTCCTATAATATCAGAAACTATTAGTACTCCATATTGTGTCTGATAAAACCAAACAATGCCCTGAATATCAGGATACATCAGACTACCTTTAATATTTGCCATAGCACTAGGTTTTTGACTAAATAAATTTGAATAATTTGAATAGTTATTACTTTCTCTTCTCATCATAACCTCAAAATCTTATTTTTTAAGTTATATGATAAATCCAAAGTATTAGTGAAAAATTTTATATAATTCTATGTTTTTTATAAAAAAACAACTGTCTTTGCAGTGTCCTTTAGGAGCTCACTATACGTAGCAGTTGCTTTTATATTCCTGTTGTTTTATTACAATTCATTTTCCATTATTTCTTGTGCCTGAACTAATTTGTGCGTAGGCTCAGTAACCATTAAGGAATCATTAGATAAAAACCAATTAAAATCATCAAAACTTAATGGTCTAGGTACAACCTTATTATCTTGCTGTCCATAACCGTTATCTTTGTTGATATTTATGATAGTTAAAGCTCTAGATTGTTTACCTCTACCTTTTATGCCTTGATTTATTTTAAAATCTTTTTCAGTTTTAATAAAATCTTTCTCATTAGCTGTAACAAATACGCAACTTCTACAGTAGCCTCTGCCATAGCAACAGCGTCGCTAGAAGGCGTCAATCTACCAGCATATTCATTGTTAGTCATTTTCATAGCTGCAGGAAATTCTTTACCATTACTTATAAAAGGTTCACAATACATCTCAGCTAATTTTAATACTTCTTGCCTTTTTGCCCTCATATTTACCATATTATAATTAGGGAAATATCCATACTGCTTTACCATGTCTACTACTTCTGGGATTCTAATAGTCTCATTAAAAACAGCATTAGTAATTACTGGCCTCACAATATCATTCTGTATGGCTTTGTACGCGTTTAGTAATTGACTTGCTCTAACTCTACTATACTCATCTTTAAATCTGTTAGGAGCTAAATAACCATTATTTAGCATATTGTGTACCTCAGCCAAATGGCTTAATACATCAGAATCAAAAGCGATATATAATGGTGCATGTTTCTTATCATCAGCCATTATTTACCTGCCTTTGGCATTTTCTTAACGCCATATAATTTAATAAACTTAGTATAAGCCTCTAATTGCTCATCATAAGTCATACAACTAGCCTCATACTTTCCCTTGATTAATTTTTCATCCACACTGGCCATTCTTTCTGAGAATTCTTCTTCTGTTATATATTTCTTCTCCATTACATTCTCCTTATTAGTTATAAGTTTACATCAAAAATTAATTTTAGAAAAACATTTTATTAAAAATTATTATCTTTTATATATTTTTTTTAATTCTTTACTAAAATATAAACACATTAAGGAAAAAGAAAAGTTCAAAACTAAAAAATAAGAGTGAAAAGTATCAAACAAAAAAATCCCATCTTACGATAAGGATTATTTTTGTTTGGTGCCGAAGACCGGACTAACTTAATTATCAATATGATATAAAAATCTCTGCTACAACTAATAAACCACTGCAGTAACTGTACGCCGTGAAGCGACAGCGGAACGGTCCGTACCGGTTCAAGAAAGCTTGTGTTAATAAGCTGTGGTGCAAACAGCAACACTTGCGGGCTAGGCACAAAACGAAAAAGACGAACAATAAGTTCGTCTTAATTTCGTTGGTGCACCGCGTGAAAACAAAGTTGAACCAGATTTTACAGAAATTATATAATAATTAAAAAAATATTAGGAAGAAATAAACTTCCTAATATTTAAACACTTTTATTCTTCTATAGGTTCAAATTTGATTGTAATAGTTCCATCTAATAATTTAGTGTTAGACTCGTCGATATCTATAGATTCCCACTCTTCTTGAGTTCCTTTGAATATTATTTCTGTTAAGGAATCACAGCCCATAAACGCATTTTTTCCTACTTCAAGAATACTATTTGGGATTGTAATCTCACATAATTTAGTACAAGGATAGAAAGAATAATCATCAATTTTTGTTGCAGAACTAATTCCAAACCAAGAAACTTTTTCTAATTTAGTATTAGGGGTAGCATCGGTACTGTTATTATAACTCACATTTGCACCTCCTGGAAGAAGAATTTCTATTGTATTCTTTGCAAGGTCAAATCCTGCAACTGTCTTAATTTCTTTTCCATTCTTTGCATAATTTGCTATATGTACTACTTCTCCACACTCAGAAGAAAGTAGTGCAACACTTTCTATCAATTGAACACCTGCACTTGTATATATTAAATCTATTTTTTCATAATCCCATTTTGCTCTTAATGTACAATTAGTATTTATACTTGTAAAACTTGTTATCTTTGTTTCATCAATGCCTTCACCAACAAACCAACCTAAAAAATATTCTTCTAATTCAGTCTCTTTAAAATTTTCAAGACTAATCCAAGAACCTTTATCAATCGTTGTCGCTTGTAATCTACTATTTGATACTATATAATCTTCAAATTCATACATATATGCTGGAAGATTTGCATCGAAGTTAACAATTACATTTTCTTTTTCTGTTTTAGAATTTAAATTCAGAAATTTTTCCCATTCAACAGTTCCATCATATTTATACACATCTAATGTATTTTTATCCAAATAAAAATCACCAAAATTTATATTAGAAAAAGATTGATTTTTCGGAACACCTTCTCCACTATACCATTTAGTACCATCATCTCCTTTTGCCTTCACTCCTGTATCAGAATTTCCAATCCACCAATTACCATTAATACCAATATGTGGAGTTATCCCGTCTGTTCCGTTACTACCATTTGAACCATTGTTTCCATCAGTACCTTTGATAGTTTCTAATTCAACAAGATTCTCCCAACCATCATCTTCTCCTTGATTGTCCTCTACATATCTCCATTGAATATGCGTTGCGTTTGTTCTAAATTCAACCTCTCTACCATCTATGCCTGGCACACCTTGTTGTCCTTGTGCACCTGTTGCACCAGTATCACCTTTGTATCCTTCTCCTAGCAAATCCTTTATTTCTTCAATTGTAAGTAGATTATTCCACTCGCTATCCCCTTCTACTTGCCATTGGAAGTAGTTATCTTGGAAACGAACATTAATATCTTCTTCTTTATCACAACCAACTAGTCCAAAAGGCATAGCAAGTGCACAAAGTCCTATTGCTGTACCTGCTAAAAATTTTTTTAATCTTCCTTTTTTCATTATTTTCTCCTTTTTTAAAA
>CAZVVP010000034.1:0-11471 GCA_964630515.1 uncultured Christensenella sp.
CCAGGCATAGAAGCTCTTGCACCTGAACGAACAGATACTAAAAGAGGATTCTCTTTATCACCAAACTTTTTGCCAGTTATTTCTTCCATCTTTGTGATGTTTTCCATAATTTCAGCGCAAATGCTTTCGTTGATTTGTCTTCCATCTTCATAGTATTGAGTACAAGCTTCTGTAGAAATAGTAAAACCTTGAGGAACAGGTAAACCTAACTTAGTCATCTCAGCCAAGTTAGCGCCCTTACCGCCAAGAATTTCTCTCATTTGAGCATTGCCTTCTTTGAACAAATATACATATTTATTTGCCATACGTTTTTCTCCTGTTTAAATTTTTTCGGCTTACATACCAAAGATATTATATTAGAATTGGATATAAATTGCAAATAGTTTTTCTAAAAAATATATATTTTTTACACAATTTTTTACAAATTCGATTTTTTACAAAAAGAGGACATCATCTGCCCTCTTATTTCTACTGATTACAATTTAATTTAAATAACATTTGAACGAATTTAAGAAGTTTAATTGATACCTCTTCCTCTAAATTAAGACTACTAAGCTTAGAGTATTCCGCATTAGCAATCTTAATAATTGTATCTAAATCATTTCGATTAAGCTTATCACTATATTGCTTCCTACAATCCTCACACACAACACCGCCTATGATACTATCCAAATATCCGCTCTCCCTTAATTCCTTTTGGCATTTATCACATTTAGCAAAATTATGTTTAAAGCCAAGAACCTTTAGCGTCTCATAAAGAAATTTTAAGTAAACTATATTAAGATTTGCATCACTCTTAAGTAAAACATTGAGAACAGATAGAAAAATTACAAACAACTCTGAACTATCTGGATTGTATTTTGAAACAAATTTGATAACCTTGACTATATCTACAGCAAGCAAGAAACTTTCGTATTTATATGCGATTTCAAAGAAACTCTCTATTAGGTCTGCAGATATTACAGTATAATATACGCCTTTCTTAGAAAGAATTAAGTCAAGAAAACAGAATAATTGACCAGCAAACCTTGACTTAGCAGTACTTTTCTTAACCCCTTTGACAACAGCCTTTATAACGCCCATATCATAGGTAAAAATCGTTATTATCTTATCATACTCTTTATAGTCTTGTGTGTCTATTACAATTCCTTTTGTTCTTATTTCTTCCAATTTGTTACACCATTATCTTTTTGTAAAATTGATAATATATCCTTTTCTGTAATACTTTTTATTATATTACCATTTTTGTCTACAAAATTAAAAACAGAATAAGTGTTTTTATCAATTAATTTTAACAATTTATGTTTTTCTATATCTAATGGTACATAATATTCTTTGATTGGAAGAATTTTTGAATAGTCAGATTCTGTTTTGTCCATATACGCATATTGGTAATATAAACTATTCTTGAAATCAAATATAGACATAATAAGGAATATAGCAATAAGAAGAAGCGAAATATTAACTTTATCAAATGCAGACATAATAAACAATATTATTAAAGAAGTAGCGACTATAATACTATTAGTTTTATAGAACATATATATCTTAGTAAATTTCTTATTATCTTTAATAACTGCTAGTAGTATTCTGCCCGCATCTAACGGAAATAAAGGTAACATATTACAAATAAATAGCGACATATTAGCCAAAACAAAATTATATGTAATTGTATAAGTCACAGGAAATAACCACCATAATGACACAAATATCAAGGCTAAGAACAAATTAACCATAGGACCAGCTAAGGCAATAATTATTTCATCTTTCTTCTTGAAATAGTTGTTACTTCCATTAAGAACAGCACCAAATGGAGAAAACTTTAAGTCATTAAGAGAATAACCTAATTTTTTGGCTACAAAATAATGAGAGTATTCGTGACAAACAAGTGCCACTATATAAAACAATACTTCATCTATCCAGCCAAAGTATATAAGTAAGAATAATACAACTAAAGTTAATGGTTGTATTGTTATTTTTAATTTTGCCATACAATTTTGTTATTTATAATCTTTAAGTTATTTATTTGGTTATCCCCCACAAATGCTTGAAACTTAACCTCTGAGCCTAATTTGGCAGTGCCAATTTCTTTGCCACGACCTACAACATTTCCTTCTACAACACCAACAACGTCTAGATTGATATACTTAACATAAATATTATCGGCATAAAGTATTTTTACAACTTTTACGCCATCTACTTCTTCAATACTATCTACTACGCCATCTGCAACGGACTTAACTAATATACTCTCTTTAACCTTAGCTGTTATTGTACCATTATCGTCTAGTGTTATCTCAGAACTATGTATTGGCATTTCAAAGTCTTGTAAGCTTTCTTCAAAAGTATAATTCCATGCAAAAATTATATTGCTTGTCTCTGCAAATGGAGAATATATTGGATTATATAGATTACATACATTAGTATATATATCTCTTAGAGTTGTTTCAGAATATAGCCGAAGGCACCCCATCGCTAGAACAGGTATTAATAGAATTAGTAATAAACTGTATAGTCTAGCTTTTTTATGTTTTTTTACTTTTCTATGAACTATATCGTTCTTAGATACTTTAGTTATTTCTACATTATGTATTGTCATGCTTTACTCCCATTATTATTATATAAGATTATATGCTTGTACAATCCTATTTATTCTTTACCCTATGTATGACACGCTCTTAATACTTTTACAATCAGCTTCTATTACTAAATGATAGTAACCTTTCTCATTTATCCTTATATCTATATCTAAATCATACTCTTTTAATTCCATATAGTTTCTAAGCACATATAGTATCTCTGCTTTAAGTATTCCATTTATCTTTTGTGGATTATTATTTTTATCTTTAATAACCATATTCCTAAGCCGTGTCTCACAATATGCCTGCATGCTAGTTTTATCCATATATACCCCTTAGACCAACTTTCTTATTTTCTTTCTAATACTTCCTATAAATCCTCTATATCTCTTTGTACAATCATATAATTCTACTTTACCCGTATACATATATTTACTTATCTTCTTAAACGAAACAAATGCTGGAGAATATGTGTGTACGTCTCCTCCAATTAATAACTGATTATTTATCTCATCATCTTCTGGAATAACCCCTATAACATCATAACCCAAGAAATCTTTAATAAAGTCTATACTTACCGATTCCCCACATAATATTAAATCTCCTCTGACGCGATTTACTATGATATTAATTATCTCAATTCCCACACACCTTAATATATTACATACCCTATCCGCATCTCTTAAGGCTGAAATATGTGGGGTTGTTACAACTATAGATTCCCTTGTAATGTTGAGTGTCCTCACAAATCCTTTATCTACCCCAGCAGGAGAATCAATTATAATATAATCATATAATGGGTCTAATTCGTTAACAATCCCAGCAAATGCATGAGTAGGCAATCCTAAACCTCTAATATCTTTTGTCGCCGGAAGAAGAGAAAGGTTATTGTTATAGAAGTCAGTAATTATTGCTTGTGTCGCCCTACATCTACCTTGAATAATATCATTTACATCATATATAATCTTATTCTCCACTCCCATTACTATATCTAGATTATTAAGACCCAAATCTCCATCTATCACCAGAACTTTATATCCCATCTTAGATAGTTGCGTGCTTAAATTAACAGAAACTGTAGTTTTTCCTACTCCGCCTTTACCTGAAGTAATAAGTATCTTTCTAGCCAAATTTTTCCATTCTCCACTTTCTTTTATTTAATAGCATGATAGTTAAAAAAGAAAAAAAAGTAAATGGATTTAATCTTGCAAACCCATTCACTTTTTTGTTTTCGACAAATTATATTATTATATCTATTTATTCTTACTTTATGGCCATATTATTAATCAAATCAGCATCATTCAATGCTCCACCTATTCCAAGCAAACTTGCATATTTAGAGTTATCTAGAAGATTAACTTCAATTCCCAGTCTATTGTTTAAAAACTTCTTGATACCAGAGATCTTACAATAACTACCCGCCAACACTAAAGTAGACGCCTTTAATTCTGCCATAATATCTTTGTTTAATGATTTGATAATAACTTCTATTATATCTGATATTTCACTAACATAGTTAGTATAGTAATCTATTAAATCCAAAGATGATATCTTAAATTTAACCAAATCTTTAGAGTCAATATCAATCCCAGTATATATTTCTTCTATATTGTTATTAGGAAGTATTGTACTAAGTTCATCACAAAGCTGATTTGAAGTTTTTTTATCTATATCTACATTACGATTTTCTTTCAAATATGCTATAATATTCTCTTCTATTATTTTTGCACCAAAATCTATTGTATATCCTTTAACAATTTTTTCATCATACATTACCGCAACATCAAGATAATCTTTGGACATGATTGCTATCATTGAAGCAGTTTTATTTTTTGTTGAATTTAATCTTGATATAGCTTGAACTTTTGTAATAAGCTTAATATTCTTACTTGACAGAATATATCCTAAATTCTTGTAAGTTTCCTGTTCCTTAATATTAAGCCCACAAGGAATCAAAAAAACCAGATTTCTTTTCTTAATGAAAGATTTACTTTCAACTTTGTGTAATAGGATATTGATTAATTGTGCACAAATATCAATATTAACTATTCTTCCATTACTTATAGGCTTGATTACCTTATAAGAATTATCTAAGATTGACAGCATTTCTACAGCATCATCGCCGGCACATATAACTTTCTCAAATTTCGTCTTTTTACTAACAATCGCTATCGCAGGCTCAGACAAAACAATTCCATGGTCGTGTCGATAAATACTTATATATTCACTATCTATATCTATTGCAAAATTATATATTTCCATTCATTCTCCTTCAAATTACAACTTGATTATATCAAAAATTTTTAAAAAACTATAAAATATAATAATATTTTCAAAAAAATTATCAAATTATGTATAAATATATAATTTTTACAAAACATATCTATAGAAGTTAATAAATGAATACTTACTATTTATTGGTTGATTTATGCAAAAATTTTATTGATATATTTTTACATAAAAAATAAATATGTCACTTCGTCTCTGTTAACTTCTAATTTACAACCTAACGAAAATGTATATGTTATGCGTTGTTGTAAAAGAAATTATCTGACATATTGTGGATAATTTCTTTTTTTTAAAAAAATTTAAAAAGTTATATTAATTAGTGAATATTTCTTTTAATTTTACAAAAGATACTAATAGAAGTTATTAATTGAGATAATGATTCGTTCCATCAGTCATTATGTCTATATAACTTCAATTACAAGGATTTGGAAATTTTCCATTTCCTTTTTTTGTTTATAAGACCTAAATATCACAAATTATATCTAATTTTAAATTATATTAGAATACACTTTTTATTTTTGGCTTTTGGTACCCCACAAAGCTCAATAGTTGGGGCTTTTTGTAAGTATAATGGGAGAGTCTGGGTCGGTCCAGGAACGCAGTGCCAAATTTCCAAACGACGAACATTTGTTACGCTTAAAATTTGGAATACTAGTGAGAATCCGATAGGTATACATGGAATAGGTTTAATCAAGCTAAGACTTGTTCCTCTGACAACAAAAAAGTCAAACCATTAAGGCTTGACATTTTGGTGGGAGAGGCTGGATTCGAACCAACGAAGTCTGAGACGACAGATTTACAGTCTGTTCCATTTGGCCGCTCTGGAACTCTCCCAAAAGTTATTACAAACATCTTAATTGTAAATTAAGAAAGGAGATAGAGTTGAATATGAAAAAATTAAAAAAATAGAGTCATTTTATATATTCAATTTACAAAAGATGTTTGATTGGAGCTGGTGATAGGAATCGAACCCACAACCTGCTGATTACAAGTCAGCTGCTCTACCTATTGAGCTACACCAGCATATATAAATTAGTAATATGGTGCCTCGGGGCGGAATCGAACCACCGACACGAGGATTTTCAGTCCTCTGCTCTACCGACTGAGCTACCGAAGCAAACATATTGGCGACCTGGAAGAGACTCGAACTCTCGACCTCTAGCGTGACAGGCTAGCGTTCTAACCAACTGAACTACCAGGCCATAGGAATATCAATAACAATTATAATGGTGGGCCTTCAGGGACTTGAACCCCGGACCAACCGGTTATGAGCCGGTTGCTCTAACCAACTGAGCTAAAGGCCCAAATTGTTAAAATAATTGGTCGGGGTGAAGAGACTCGAACTCCCGGCCCCATGATCCCAAATCATGTGCGCTACCAAACTGCGCTACACCCCGAAATCGTCAATCATTTTTGATAACGAACAAATTTTACTATATGTCTAACTTATTGTCAAGAGAATTTTGCAACTTTTTTTAAAAAAATAAATTTTTTACAAATTAATAAATTCATATATAATTATTCTTGCTTAAAATCAAATAGAATAAGTTTTTAGAGAAGCAAATTAATATCAACTAAATTTATTTAATATATTTTTGTTTTGTGTTAAATATTATTCTGTGATACAATTAGTCTGTTAAAAATATATATTGGAGAGAAAAACATGAATAAAGTTATAGCAATAGTTGGAATGTGCGGTGCTGGAAAAAGCGAAGTTACTAACTACTTTGAAGATCAAGGCTTTGAGAGAGTATATTTTGGAGCAATAACCTTTGACGAAATGAAAAAGCGTGGTCTAGAGCCTACTCAAGACAACGAAAGAAAGATTAGAGAAGAATTTAGGTCTACTGGCGATATGGCAATTTATGCAAAACTAAATGAAGAAAAAGTTAGAAATGCTTACGCTAAAGGTAATGTTGTTATTGAAAGTATGTATTCTTGGAGCGAATACAAATATATTAAAGAAATATTTGGAGACAATTTCAAAGTAATAAGTGTAGTTGTTGATAAGGATTTAAGAAAAACTAGAATTGCTGAAAGGCCAACTAGAGCTTTGACTGATGAGGAAGTTAACAAGAGGGATTTGACAGAGATTGAGAATATTGAGAAAGCAGGTCCAATTGCTATTGCTGATTATTATATTCTTAATAACGGCAATATGGACTCCTTGTATTCTCAATGTGAAAACATTTTAAATAAATTAAAATAAAAGAAGTTGCTAAAAATACTTAGCAACTTTTTCTTTTATAATACGAAATCAAGTATAAGTTGATTAAGAACATACATACCCTTATCTGTAGCCCTTAACTTATTATCTACTATTTCTATCATGTCCAAATTCTGATATTTCTTTATAGTATCTTTATACTTTTCCAAAAAAGATTCTTCAAGATAATAATCAAGAAGACCAATTGATACGCCATCTACTTTTCTAAGTCCTAGCATTATGGCTTCCTCATACAAATCTCTACTACTGCAATCTTCTATTTCTGATTTAGGATTACCATTAACCGCATTAATATAATCAGATATATTATTAACATTACTATATCTTATATTGTTAACAAAACCATGTGCCCCTGCCCCAAATCCTAAATATTCTTGCATGGACCAGCAATTTAAGTTATGCTTACACTCATATCCTTCTTTAGCAAAGTTACTTACTTCATATCTTTTATAGCCATACTTAATTAAAAAACTGTTTGCAGTATCATACATTCCTATTACTTTAGCTTCTTTTGGTAATTTGATAACACCTTCATTAACAAGCTTATATAAGAGAGTATTTTCTTCTAATATAAGACTATAACAACTTATATGCGTACAACCTAATTTATAGCATAAATTAATTGCATATCTAACATCAGAAGATTTCTGCTTTGGTAATCCCACCATTAAGTCGGTGTTTATATTATTAAATCCAGCATCTGTTACAATTTTCATAGCATTGAGGTAGTCTTTCTTGTTATGTGTTCTACCTATAAGTTTTAAAATGTTAGCATTGGTTGTTTGCAATCCTATACTAACCCTATTAATCCCAACGTTTCTCCACTCTATTGCTTTATCCATTGTTATTGTATTAGGATTTGCTTCAATAGTAATTTCTGCATCTTCAAGCACCCTAAAGACTTTCTTAATTTCAACAATAATAGTAGAAATAGCACCAGAAAACATACAACTAGGAGTGCCACCGCCTATAAATATGGTATCGACAACTCTATCTTTAGCAATATCACCATACAACCTTATTTCCTTGACTAAAGCCCTTAAATAGTCCTGTTGCAAATTCTCTTGACCAGCATAAGAATTAAAATCGCAGTACTTACATTTAGATAAGCAAAATGGTATATGGACATAAATTCCAAATTTTTCCATACTAATCTATCTTAAGAATGGACATAAATGCCTCACTAGGAATTTCTACTGAACCTATCTGTCTCATTCTCTTCTTTCCTCTTTTTTGTTTTTCTAGAAGTTTCTTCTTTCTAGTTACATCGCCACCATAACATTTTGCAAGAACGTCCTTTCTCATAGCCTTAACAGTCTCTCTTGCAATCACTTTAGAACCAATAGCTGCCTGAATAGGAATCTCAAACAACTGTCTTGGAATTACTTCTTTTAATTTCTCAGCAATAGCACGCCCTCTTGAATACGCTTTGTCTTTATGGACAATTAGACTTAGTGCATCACAAACATCGCCGTTAAGCAAAATATCTAGTTTAACCAAATCACTTGGCTCATAACCTACAATCTCATAATCCATGCTAGCATAACCATGTGACCTAGACTTTAATTGATCAAAGAAATCAAATACAATTTCGTTAAGTGGTAATTTATAAACCAATTGACATCTCTTATTATCTAAATATTGCAAATCTAAATGTGTTCCTCTTCTCTCTTGACAAAGTTGCATTAATTCGCCTACATACTCTGGTGGAGTAAACATATTAATTCTTATCATAGGCTCTTCTGTATAATCAATCACCTGAGGTTCTGGCAAATCTGCAGGATTACTTACAAATAACACTTCGCCATTTGTTTTGTGCACTTTGTAGCTAACTGTCGGCGCTGTAGTTATCAAATCTAGATTATATTCTCTCTCAAGTCTTTCTTGGATAATCTCCATATGAAGTAAACCTAAGAAACCACATCTAAAACCAAAACCTAAGGCTTGAGAAACTTCTTGCTCATACTCTAACGACGCGTCATTTAATTTTAACTTCTCTAAAGCTTCTTTCAAATCATTATATTTAGCACCATCAACACAGAATATACCACTAAATACAACTGGTTTTGCTTCCTTATATCCCGGCAACGCCTCACTTGCTGGACTATCAGCTAAAGTAATTGTATCTCCTACTTTGGTCTCATTAACATTCTTGATACTTGCACAAATATAACCAACATCACCCATCTGCAAAATTTCTCTTTCTGTTGCTTTAGGTTCAAATATACCCACTTCTGTTACATCATAGACTCTACCTGTTTGGAAAAACTTAATTTTATCACCCTTCTTAACAGAGCCGTCTACTATCCTAACTAAAGAAACTGCGCCTTTAAAGTTATCATAATAACTATCAAATATTAATGCTCTAAGAGGGCCTTCTTCATCTCCTTTAGGAGCAGGAACGCATTTAATAATCTGCTTTAGCACCTCTTCACAGTTTGTTCCTTCTTTAGCACTAACAGCTGGAGCTATATCTGCAGGAATACCGATTACATCTTCTATCTCTTGTCTGGTCGATTCTACATCAGCACTAGGCAAATCTATCTTGTTAATAACAGGTAAAATTTCCAAGTCATTATCTAGAGCAAGATATACATTTGCTAAAGTCTGAGCCTCTACACCTTGTGTTGAATCCACGATTAATATCGCTCCTTCGCAGGCAGCTAGCGACCTAGAGACTTCATAGGTAAAATCTACATGTCCTGGTGTATCAATTAGATTAAGAGTATACTCAACCCCATCTAAAGTATATTTCATAGTAGAAGGAGTTAGTTTAATTGTAATGCCCCTTTCTTTCTCAATATCCGTACTATCTAGCAGTTGCGCTGTCATATCCCTTTTTGCAACTGTATTAGTTATCTCAAGCAATCTATCTGCTAGCGTACTTTTGCCATGATCGATATGTGCAACAATACAGAAATTTCTTATCTTATCACTTCTCTCACTCATTTGTTAACCTCAAAAAAAAGATATTATATTATATATTAACTTAATAAAAATAGCAAATATAATACTAACAAAACTATGGAATATTGGTTCTAAACCTAATTGTTGGAACGTTGATTAACATAACTATGCAACTTAATCTCATAATTATGACTACCAAAAACTGCTCAGCAAAGTATAACATTATGACACTTTTGGCAGAAAATTCTAACTTTTAATATGATTTTTTGACAATAAAATTATGTAATATAAAAATATGCTAAATTTTGTTAGCATAAATATTAAAAAAATGTTACTATAATATTAATAGAATTCTTGTACCTATATTATTTGAGACATTGACTTAATTTAGTATAATTTTAAGAAAAAATACTTCACTTGATAGTGACTTATCAAGTTCTAGGATATGATATGAAAGATAAGAAAAATAAGATAGATATTAATAGTTATAAAATTGATATTGCGACCTTAAAGAAAGCAAATGCTTTAACAGATATTAAATATGCAGATGATTACTTCGACATAATGCACAATGAGTGGTTATTGGACAAATATATTTCCAGATTTGGAATAACAGACGAAGAGACCCCTTGCCAAACAAAACCAGCAATAGACAAAGCTATTAAGAAAGGATATGCAATTAGTCTTAATGTTCAGAGTCTTAAAGATGATACAATAATTTGTTTTAAACATAAGTCTTTGGGCGAATCAACTGGACTTAATGCCTATGTATCTAATGTTAATTATTCTGATATCAAAGATTTGACAATAAGAAAAACTAATTATCATATCTTAACCTTAGAGGAAGTTCTAGATTATATTGACAACAGATGCCCCATTGTAATAGAGATAAGTAACGAAGCATTTGTAGGCAAAATGGAATCAAAAGTACTTCAGATATTGGAAAATTATATAGAAAAGAATCAAGCAGTTGGACAAATTGCAATAATGTCTTTAAATCCATTTGTTCTTGAATGGTTTTATGAGAATGCACCTTGGTATACAAGAATATTAAAAAGTTGTTCTTTTAAAGACATCAAACATTATGCAAATATTAAAACTTGTAAATTAAGAAAATTGAAATATCTAAAGTTATCCAAAGCAGATTTTGTTTGTTACACTTCTAAAGATATTCCTAACAAATACATTAAGAAAAACAAAATTGTTGGCGTGTTGGCATATAATGTCTCTTCTCAAGAAGAGTATGAGAGAATCCTGCCTCATATCGACAATATAATATTCACAGGTTTTGAACCTAAATTATAACAAAAAAACTAAGTATTAATCATTAGATTATACTTAGTTTTTTACTTCATATACATTATGGTAAAGGTCTATATGTTCCAAACCTGAAAAGAGCCAAACTAGTATCATCAAGAGTCCTAAAAAATGATACACATGCTACTGAATCTAATAAAGTATTTTCAGAA
>CAZVVP010000035.1:0-10008 GCA_964630515.1 uncultured Christensenella sp.
GCTGCATATGAAATTTTCAAAATTTTAACTAAAGAATTAAGAGTGAAAAGTTAAGCGTTTGATGGTTAATTTTTAAGTTTTGATGCACTTTGCAATACGAATTACAAAGCTTAGGCATGTTGTACTAATGCATATTTACAACTATTGATAAGTAAATACTTTACTTTATCATATATTAAGTCCTGAGTAAGAATTACTCATTCTTACTCTATTTCTAATACATTATCTGATTTAAAAGTTTTGCTGACCAAGTCTGTGATATCTGTAACGGAATTGTCTTCTGAAATCTGTTGAAAAGATCCTTTCTCAAACAAATATGCACTACCATACATTGTTTGCTTTTGACCATTGTCAAGAATATATGCACCATCGGAGTATGCGATAAATGGTCTAACTTTACTATCTGGCAAACAAATATCCTCTAAAATTTTCTTATTATCTAATTCTCCCTCTATACACTCATCAAAGTGGGGCAAAATGCTTATATTGGTTAACCCTAAACCTCTCAAATACTTCCTATAATTAGCGTCAAGAGTCTCACCTTCTAGCTCTGGCTGAGCATACACAACATCACTTAAGTTCATACTCCCCGCACTAACACCAATAATTAAGGCAGTTGTGTTTCTTATTATTTCTCTTAAATTAATATTCTCAAAAAATTTGTTCTGAGTAGGTACATGCCCTCCACACAAAAGTATTAAATCCGCAGTTTCAATAATTTCTTTCGCTCTATCTTTAGTCCTACCATCAAGTAATGTGTAATTATTGAAAGGCAAGGTCATCTTAAAAGATTCAAATGCTACATTGGCGTATATATCTGTCACATCATAGTTATTCTCATCACTTGCGACAAAGACAAAGTTATTATATTTAGGAGTCAGCTTCTTAATATTATCTAAAATTTGATTCTCATTAGCAAATTGTTGGGGAACTTTTTCGCCCTGTTCGTTCTTAAAAGACAATCCTAAACTACTTGCTAATATTAGATTCATAATCTACCACCTGATATTTGAATATACTTTACTTAAGAGAATTTTTTCTTGTTTTCAAAAAAGCTAAAGATAGCATAACATAAATTTTCTAAAAATGCAATTGTTAGTTTAACACTTCGTTAAAAATCTTAAGTGTTGCTATTAAAATAGTTTCTACTTGAAGGTTAATTAAACAAATACCGTTATCTTTTGTATTCTAAAAAAATTAACCATTACTAGCTAATTTTCTAACTCATTTAAGTCTAAGCAATAATAGTTTTAACTTAGCATTATATATATTTTTCTAATCTTCAAAAAAAATAAATTTTTATTTGACGAAAAAAATATAAAATGGGATAATTTGCAAAAGTAGAATATTAAAAAAATTTTTTTAATATTTCTAAAATTGAGAAAAAATTACAAGCAGGTTTTATTATGGAAAAAATATTAATTACCGAAGAGAGTGTAGCAAAATATGTGGATATATTCTTAAATCAAATTAAAGAAGATAGCAAACATAGGTTTTTGTCTTGGGAACATTGTCATAACACCTTTCTAGAATACAAAGGAAAAAGCTTAACAGAAAAAGATTTGGAGTTTCTTGCCCTTCATCTTGCCTTTTACCTTGCAAGCTGGGGAATGTATCGTGGCTCGTCTTTCCTACTGCAACACTATGACTATACTGTACATATCCAGGCTGTAAAAATTGCTATGGAATATACTCAACTTTTTGACATTAATCCGCTAAGAGATAGAGACACATATCTTAATCTTCTTTTTGGCAAAGATGGAGTATATACAAAGCTTAGCAACTACTACAGCGACCTACACCAAAAGGCACTTGGCATTAACAATTCCTACGACTCTTCTATTACTTTGATTACAAAAATTCTATTAGGAATATTTGGTTGTATCCCCGCCTACGACGACTTCTTTAAGAAAGCCTTGTCTTACTACAATATTAAACAAACTTCCTCAAAGCGACCTGCGATAGAATCTCTTATTGATCATATTAACAACAACAAAGAAGTGTATGATGCCTTTAATGTTAAACTAAAAAATATTAACTCAAAACGCTCTAATTACACTTTTATGAAGCTTGCTGATATGTATTTCTGGCAAATTGGAAAAGAAATTAGATAAAAGTTGAAAGATATATTGTTGACAATATTTATCCATTTTTTGTCAATAAGTATTGTATTACACGACATTATATATTAACTTTATGTAATATTAAAACCTATTCGATTAATTATGTATATTTATAAAAAATAAAAACTGCAAACTAAAAATTGCAGTTTTTTTGTTAATTAAATTATTGATTTAACATTTCCAAATCTTTCTTAGAGTAACCCTCTAATATGTTTGATAAATCCTTGTTTAATTCTGTTAATACAAACTTATTATTTGCTTTGTTTTCTTCTGTCATCTTAGGAAATTCCATCTCTCCACCAAAGTATAAATCCAAAGATTTGCCGACACCCCAAGACAAGGCATATCCCATAAGAACAGACATCGCTTCAGCATTAGGAGCATTTGAAGACTTATCTGTTAGGGTCCAATTATCGTCTCTATCGACATACTCAATTGTATGTTCATCAAGTACTTTTTGTACCTTAGGAGCATTGCCAATATTTCTTTGATTACTACTAAGATTATTTGAGTTCTGTACAGAACTTAAGTCTGCATTTGCAGACTTATCCACAGCAGTTGCAGAATAATCCACATTATTAAGCAATCTGGAACTATATACACTTATTGTATCATAATGCGGAAATATTGCAGTTCTTCCACGAAACTTATCTGGTTCATCATATCTAATATCTACCCCATTAAGGCTTACACCATAGCAGTCTTTATATACTCTTCTTAACATATAATTTTGGCTATCTGTCATGCTTACAAATCTTACAGTCGGAACACATGATTCGTCTTGAATTGGCGCATACGCCATCTGGAAAGAATGTGAAAATATCTCATGTATCTCATTAGTTGTATACCCTCTAAGAAGCAATTTCTTATCTAGTGATTTTATCATATTGTTTACTTCTCTAGAGCCGTGACAATGAGTAGCAAAAGTAACTAAAGAAAATTTCCTACAAGCATCCTCCAACGACAATCTCTCACCATTATCATCAACACATAAAGGAAGAAGTAAATTATCCACCAAGCTCTCCAATTCGTCTTTGCTGAATTCTCCGACGGTGTCTTCCTCTTTGTCTCTGCCATAATAAAAGCCAAGAATATTAACATCATTGTATGATGTCATACCTTCATTTCTCTTCAAACCCATAAGCCTTTCCGTGATTGCACAAAACCCATTTGCTTTCTGAGTATTTATTGTCCCATTCCCTCCAAGACAAAAAATTGTAGGTTTGTCTATCTTGAAATTTTCTAAATCTTCTCTCCAATGGTTCTCAGCTTTCAAATCTCTAATCCCATAACCAGATTTAGTGAATCTATCCTTGCTATCTTCTTTTGGCATTGTTATAGCACCTTGCCTAGATGAAACGATTTCTACCATAAAAAACACCTCTACTTAAAAGATTCCACATAATCTTTCTTATTTTATTCCTAGAAAAATATTAACATATTCTAGAAAATTTTACAAGAGTTGTTCTATATTTTATTGTTATTTAATTTAAATTATAGATTTATTACAAATCATTATTTCAAAAACATTCGTATTAGTTTATATTTTGACTTAGTATATGGTTGATAACGCATTGGAAGGTCTAGCCATTTACCTTTCTTAACAATACTTTTGTAATGTGTAAAAGTGTCAAAGCCTGCCTTTCCATGATATGCCCCAATTCCACTTTGCTTTAGTCCCCCAAAGCCAAGATGAGAAGACGCTATATGCATTATTGTATCATTAACACAACCACCACCAAAATCGCACTTGTTCAAGAACTCTCTCTCAACTTCTCTTCTTGAAGTAAACACATAGAAAGCAAGAGGTTTGCCAAGAGAGTTAACTCTCTTAATCGCCTCATCTATTGTCTCAAAGGTCACAACTGGAAGTATTGGTCCAAATATTTCTGCCTGCATTGGCTCTTCTTCAAAAGTAGATTCTACAATTGTTGGCTCTATCTTAAGTAGGCCTTTGTCTGTTTTTCCACCAAAAATTAAATTTTCGTCTGTAATTAGTCTAGCACTTGCCTCAAATTGCTTCTCATTAACAAGTTTTGGGTAATCAGGGTTATTAATTGGATCCTCTCCATACTGCAAAACTATCTGTTTCTTAATTTCCTCAATTAATCTATCTTTAATGCTACCATGACAGTAGAGATAGTCTGGAGCGACACAAGTCTGACCACAATTCAAGAATTTACCAAACACAAGTCTCTTTGCAGTTAATTCTAGATTGGCACTTTCATCTACAATACATGGACTTTTACCACCAAGCTCTAGTGTTACTGGAATAAATTTCTCAGCAGCTTTCTCCATTACTATTTTGCCTACTCTAGGACTTCCTGTAAAGAATATATAGTCAAAATCTTGCTCTAACAAGAAATCACATTCCGCTCTTCCACCTTTCACAAAACATACTTCGCTTGGGCTAAAGGTTTTGGCAATAAGCTTTTCCAAAACTTCCGCAACATGAGGAGTTGTTGCGCTTGGCTTAAGAACAATACTATTTCCTGCAGAAATTGCATCAACCATAGGCTCAATAGAAAGCATAAAAGGATAGTTCCAAGGACTGATTATTAGCACACAACCATATGCACAAGGAATACGATAACTCTTTGCTGGAAAATGTGAAAGTGGTGTTCGTACCTTTCGTATTTTTGCAAACTTCTTACAATGTTTTAGCATATAACTTATTTCGCTCAAAACTAAGCCTATTTCTGACATATAGGCTTCGACTTCAGATTTATTTAAATCTAATTTTAAAGCCTCTGCAATCTCACTTTCCATATCAATTATATTAGCTTTAAGAAGCTTTAGTGCCTTAATTCTATTCTTAACTTGTTTAAAAGGGCTGTTAACCAAATTTTCTTTAATTGAATTGATTTGGGATATTATTAAATCTTTATCCATAATATGCCACCTTATTTAATATTAATTCTCTTCTTTACTAAAGAAAGACACTCCAATAGCGCCCGGTCCAATATGTGTGCCAATTGTACTACCTATTATATATGCAGGGATATCTTCAGTCTTTCCTTCCCATAACGCACTACTATCTTCAATATATTTCTTTAGAACTGTATCATCTGTTCCTGACCAAACCACTCCAAAAGGCATAGCAAAGTCTATTCCACCAGTTTTCTCAACTAAAGTATTTAATAGATTATTTCCTTTTCTAGAGCCAATTGCCTTACCAATAAGTTTAACTTCGCCGTCAATAATTGCAACAACTGGCTTGATATTAAACAGCTCACCAGCAAATGCCACAGCTGATGAAATTCTACCACCTTTCTTTAGATACTGCAAAGTATTTAACATGGCTATAACATTGATTTTTGTCTTTTTTCTATTTAATTCATCAACGACCTCAGAAGTTGTTAATTTGCCCTCTTTAATAAGTCTTAGAGCATACTGGCAAAGTAGTCTTTCTCCAATACAAGCGTTAAGACTGTCTACTACATAAACTTTGCCATCAAACTTTGCCGAAGCATCAACTGCTGAGTTGTATGTACCAGAAAGCTTAGAAGATATAGTAATTACAATGACTTCATCTCCCTCATTTACTGCTTTCTCAAACTCTTCTGCAAATCTGAACGGATTAATTTGGCTAGTTTGAGGCAAATCATCACTCTCTATTAATTTGTTATAAAAATCACTTGGCAACAAATCCACGCCGTCTAAATACTCATCGCCTCCAAATCTTATTTGCATAGGTATCATAGTGATACCTAGACTATCTGCTTCCTTCATATTAATATCTGAAGCTGAATCTATTATTAATCTAATTCCCATTATTTTTAATCTCCATAATTATCACATATTTTTTGTAAATTATCGCTTATTATAAATAAGCTTTTGTATAACACTTCTCTATCTTTGTCGCTTAAACCTGCGCTTGCCATATCAACATTTTTACTTATTTTGTTACTTATATATTCGCCCATTTTGTTGCCCTTATCTGTAAGAATAAGTGGGCTTTTGTATCTTTTCTCAGTCTTAGAATTACATTCTATATACCCTGTCTCTTCCAAATATTCTAATGACCTAGAAATAGAGGCTTTGTCCTCATCACAAATATCACATAACTCTTTGGCTGTAAGGGAGCCATCGTTCTTATATAGGTAATATAAACAACTTACGTGAGGACTCTTCAAAGCAAACTCTTCCATCTCCTCACTCTTAATCTTCCTGATAGCCCTAGAAATCTTTGCTATTAAGATAGTAAAATTCTCAAATCGTTCTTCCACTTTACATCTCCTTTATATCTCAATGATAAATCTATATTTTATCCGCTTGTTGATTTGTCAACAAATTAACTATATCATAGTGCTTGTTGATTTGTCAACAAGTATTGTGTATGTTTTTAAATTTTGTTTTATTTTTGAAAATAAAAATTATTTCTTTAAATATTTTTTATCTTAAGATATAATTAACAAGCTACTTATTTTGTGCTAAGATAGATAAAGAATAATAAAACTTATAGGAATAAATATGGAAAATTCGAATGTTAAAGTTTTTGAAAATTATGTATCAATGTTTGATAAAACCATAGATGCCATTGATAGAAAACACAATCACTCACTAAGAGTTGCAACTATAGCTTTCAATATTGCCAAGTCTTTAAAGTTAAGAAAAGATGATTTGACTCTTGCATATAATATTGGACTACTTCATGATATAGCACGATTTAGGCAGTGGACAGAATATGAAACATTTAACGACAAATTGTCAATAGACCATGCAGATTTGGCAATTAGTATACTATTTGATGACAATTTATTATCAGATTACAAAATAAATAAATCAGACTATGAATATCTTAAATATGCAATTAAATATCATAATAAACTTGATATTGATAGCGCATTTATAGAAAATTTTTGTAAAGAAAATGACCTAAATATAGAAAAGATGATGACACACTGTAGGATAGTAAGAGATGCAGATAAATTGGATATTTTTAATATAATTATTAGCAATAGGAATATATGCAAAATAAGCGAATTAGAACTGGGCGGATACACCGAAGAAATTATGAAGTCATTTAAGAAAAGAGAGTCGTGCAATCATAAATATTTACATACAGTCTTAGATAGAGCATTAAGTGATTTGTGTTTAGCCTTTGACTTAAACTATAAATTTTCCAAGAAAGAATTTGGCAAATTGGCTAAAGACTATTCTCTTAGTACACTTAATCACTATTCTCCATACCTAAATAAAGATGACAGCGATATATTGAAAGCTTGCATAGAAGAATATAATAACTATTTCAAAAAACTATAAAAATTAAAAAAAAGAGTATGTTAAAAAATAATTAACATACTCATATTTTTTATATCTAATTATTTAACAATAAGATTAAGAATCTTGCCATTAACATATATCACTTTGATAATATCACCTGTTATAAATTTAGCCACTTCTTCATCATTTTTTGCAAGTTCTACAATCTTGTCTTGACTTGCCTCTCTTGGCACTTTTATAACCGCTCTAATTCTGCCATTGACTTGAACTGGCAACTCAATCTCATCTAAGATTAGAGCCTTCTCATCAACCTCTGGCCAATTAGCAGTCTCAATACATTCGCCATAGCCCATGATTTCAAACAATTCATTTGCAATATGTGGTGCAAATGGACTAATTAGAAGAATTAATTTCTTATATTCATCATTAGAAATTTTGCCAACTTTATATATCTCATTAACAAGTATCATTATTGCTGAGATTGCAGTATTAAACTTAGTATTATCTATATCGTTAGTAACTTTCTTAATGCATGAGTTTAGTGCAAACCTTAACTCTTGTGTATCATCTTCTCCGCTAACCAAGTCTTGAATATTCCAAATCTTATTTAGAAGCTTGTTACAAGCCTTAAGCCCATCTTCGCTCCAAGTAGCTTTCTCAGAATATTCTCCAATAAAGGACATCCAAACCCTTAAAGAGTCAGCCCCATATCTATCTACCATTATTCTTGGGTCAACGCCGTTACCTGCACTTTTGCTCATTTTCTTACCATCAGCACCAAGTATTAAGCCTTGAGAAATTCTCTTCTTAAATGGTTCGTCAACTGGCACTAAGTCTAGGTCATACAACACCTTAACCCAGAATCTAGCATAAAGCAAATGTCTTGTTGTATGTTCATTTCCGCCGTTATATAGATTAACTGGAAGCCACGCCTTAAGTGCTTCTTTGCTAGCAAATTCTTTATCATTATGTGGGTCGCAATATCTTAAGAAATACCAAGAACTACCTGCCCAACCTGGCATCGTGTCTGTTTCCCTTTTTGCAGGAGCACCACAAACTGGACAATTTGTATTAACAAATTCTTCAATTACAGATAGTGGAGATTCTCCGTCCTTAGTTGGCTCATAACTATCTACATGAGGTAGAGTTAGAGGCAAATTTTCTTCCTTCTCTGGAACCCAACCACAGTGAGGACAATTAATCATTGGGATTGGTTCTCCCCAATATCTTTGTCTTGAGAATATCCAATCACGCATCTTGAAATTAACTTTCTTCTCAGCTAACCCAAGTTTGATAAGTTTATCTGTTATAGCCTCTTTTGCCTCTTCAACTGTAAGTCCTGTAAACTCTTCAGAATTGATAAGTTTACAACCTTTACCAAGATAATCGTGTTTCTCAAAAGCTTTCTCTGATACATCTGCGCCATCTATAACTTGGATTTTTTCAATCCCAAACTTATCTGCGAACTCAAAGTCTCTTTGGTCATGAGTAGGAACAGCCATTACAGCACCAGTTCCAAAGCCAGCTAGAACAAAGTCTCCGATATACATATCTACTTCTCTACCATTAACTGGGTTAATTGCTTTAACACCTTCAAGCTTTAGACCAGTCTTGTCTTTGTTCATTTCAGTTCTATCAAATTCACTCTTCTTAGCAGTCTCTGTTCTGTAATTTATAACTTCTTCCCAGTTAGTGATTCTATCTTTAAGACTATCTACAATCTTACTCTCTGGTGCAAGAACCATAAATGTTACACCATAGATTGTCTCAATACAAGTTGTAAATATTGTAAATTTGCCACCACCAGTGATTGCAAAGTCTACATTAACACCAATACTTTTTCCAATCCAATTTAGCTGGCTTGTCTTAATATAGTCTAGATAGTCTGTCTTTGCTAAATCATCTGCAAGTCTTTCGCCATACTCTGTCATCTTTAGCACCCATTGTGCTTTTGCTTTCTGAGTAGTTTCTGCATGACATTGACAACAAGTTCCGTCTTCTACTTCTTCATTAGCAAGCACTCCACAATTAGGACACCAGTTAACAGTTGTTTCTTGCTTCTCCGCTAAACCTTTCTTGAAAAATTGAATAAATTGCCATTGGGTCCACTTGTAATAATCCTCATCACAGGAATTAATTGTTCTTGACCAGTCAAAAGATAGACCAATACCTTTAAGTTGACTATGGAAAGTTGCAATGTTTCTTGCAACAATCTCTTGAGGAAGTTTCTTTTCTCTTATAGCTGTTCTTTCCGCTTCCAAACCAAAGGCATCTGTTCCAAAAGGAAATAGCACATTCTTGCCACAAAGACGCTTCTTTCTAGCAACTGCGTCAATCGCAGTATAACTTCTACAATGCCCTAGATGTAAACCAATTCCGCTTGGATAAGGGAACTCAATTAATATATATTCATTCTCCTTGCCGTCTACATGATTCTCTACACTATACGAATTATTGTCTTCCCAATATTTCTGCCACTTCTTCTCAACTTCGGCTGGGTTGTATGTTTTCATTTGTTTTACCCCACAAGATATTATTAATTATGAGATAATCATATCACGATTATCTTTTTTTTTCAATAATTTTTTGCCATTTTTTGCGTATGTTTTATAAGTTTAGTAAGACTTGAGTCTTAAATATAGGTATTTTTTGCAAAATG
>CAZVVP010000036.1:0-9601 GCA_964630515.1 uncultured Christensenella sp.
TTTGGTGCCGAAGGTGGGACTTGTCTATGCGACTGAAAGTCGGATACTTCGGGTGGCACGAAGTGGCGGGAACCCGAATACAGAACATGGAATGTGGGTTCTGACAGCAAGGCTGTCGAGCAGAGAAATCTGCTAAAAGTCCCACCAAATAAAAAAAGTAGGCATGAACCTACTAAGTTTGGTGCCGAAGGTGGGACTTGAACCCACATGGTTTCCCGCACGATTTTGAGTCGTGTGCGTCTGCCGTTCCGCCACTTCGGCTTGTAATGTTTATAAGACTATATATTAAAATGAAAGTTTATTCAGTAGACACGACTCTTTTTGATAAAGAAGTGCGTACTAACGTTTAAGCCACTTCGGCTTATCTATTCGTCTTTCTCCAAAACTGGTAGTATTCTAACATATGTAACATATTTTTGCAACATATTTTTGACAATTTTATGTATTTTTATGAAACTTCCTATTAGATTTGTTTTGTATTTGGCTTAAAAAAATTGTATACTTAAAATAACAAATATATTTATTATATATAACATAGAAGTTATTTTTGCCGTTTTATATGTTTGTAAACAATTTTTAAGGAGATAGAAAAATGGAATTTAAAAGCGTATTTTTTATAGCACTAACTGCTTGCGTTGTGTTCACTCTTTGTTTTATTTTGCTTAGAAACAGAGGTGCAAGCGTTTATACAGTATTGCTAAAAAGCATGGCAAGTTTTTGCTTTATTGTGACCTTTATGGCGTCACTATCATTCCAAGAAGATTTCTTGGTAGCATACATTGGTCTAGGACTTGGACTAGTGTGTGGACTTATTGGGGATATTCTACTAGAGTTAAAAGTATTTAACAAAGACACAGAAAGAGAATATCTTAACGGAGGATTTGTATCTTTTGGTGTAGGGCATTTCTTCTATATCTTTGCACTAATTTCAATGGCTACAACAGAGTGGAAAGTGGGAAGCCTACTTATGCCAATTCTTATCTCAGTAGCTCTTGCGGGCGTGTTTACACTATGCACCTACATTGTTACTAAGAAAGTTATGAAGATGGACTTTGGTAAAGACACAATTATTACCATGGTTTACTCATTTATCCTTTCTTTCGTAACCATACTTGCAATTAGTTTTGCAATTCTAAACCCAGCATTTATCAGCCTTGCAATTGGCTTTGTACTATTTACTTTATCTGACCTTGTACTTTCAATGATGTATTTTGGAGGAAAAGCAGATAGTGTAATGTTACACATCATTAATCACACATTATATTATTTAGCACAAATTATTATCGCTAGTACATTATTTATTAACTTATTATTCTAGGAGAAAAATCATGAAAAGAAAGCCAGTCAGCATAGGTTCAGTCATTCTTTGCTTAATATTAGTTCTTGGAATTGTTGCTACACTTTTTCTCCCAATTTTTAGCATGAACTTAAATATTGGCGGGGCAAATCCGGAATATATCAACATAACTGGACTAGATATTATTAAGTCACTATTCGTTACAGAAGGAAACTTTGCAAGTCAGACAGATACTATCAAAACACTTGTTACCTTCTTGGGTCAAGGAACAATGGATATTAGCCAATATATCAACCCTATGTTTATTAATGTCGCAATCATTTCCTACTGCGTAGCAATTATTTGTGGAGCTTTGATGTTAATATTCACAATTCTTAATTTTGCAGGCATAAGAGTTTCTGTTGTTAATGTTTTTGCTGGGCTTATTACTTTTGTATGCGGAGTTATTACAACTGTAACTGTACTTCTACAAAATGGTGAGTTTGTAGAAAATATCTTAGTAAAATATGATTTCAAGATAGCATTTGGTGTAATAATCTTAATCGTTGCTGGCTTCTCATACATGATGTTTGCACCTAAGAAAAGGGTATAGGAGTTAAATATGAAGAAAGTATTATGCTTAACAGTACCTGCAGAAACGTATAATGTAGCGGGAAGAGCAATTATTAACGGTTTTGCTACTAGATATCCAAGTTGTACTTTTAGACTAGTCGATGTTTACAAGGTCAATGAACAGATAGATTTTTGCTTTAGCGATGAGAATACAATAAGGCAAAAGTTAGCTCACAAATTAGAAAGACAAAGATACTCTAAATGCAAAGAAAGTCATTCTAATGATAAAGTGAGAAAATTGGCAGAGCCTTATCTAAATATTATTAGAGATTACATTGTTCATAATATTAAAAGTTTTGAACCAGACATAATTGTTTGTACACATATTTTCCCAGCAATTGTGCTTAGTGACTTGAGGTGGGAAGACAACAAGCTATTGGAGAAAACAAAAATTGCTTATGTAGAGTGTAACTATGTAGTGTCTCCTTACTTGCGTCTTGCAAACAATCTGGATTTCTATTTCGCACCAAGCAGTGATAGTGTTACAACTTTTAAGAAGTATGGGGTTAAAGATGAAGGGAAAATAATTGACTTTGGAATCCCTGTTATTACTAAGTTAGAGAATATTATGCCAAAGAAAGAAGCTAGAGAGCTTCTTAATATTCCAGAGGATAGATATGTCATTCTTCTAACTAACGGAATAAATAATATAGATAGTACAATTCCGCTAATTAAAGGTTTACTATCTAAAATCCCAGACTGTTATCTACTTTGCGTTTGTAACAAAAATGTTAAGTTAAAGAATAAGATTTCTACTTACGCCAAAGATAATGATTTAAACAATCTAAAAGCTTATGGTCATACAAACAATTTAGGAATTATGTATTCTGCAAGTAATCTTGTTATGGGCAAGCCTACAGGAATAGAAATTGCCCAAGCAATTGCAAAGAAATTACCTTTTGTCGCGACTCTTAAGGTCAAAGGTCAAGAATTAGACAACTTAAAGTATCTAAAAACTAAAGGAGCAATCCTCAACGGAAGAACAGTCGCAACAGCGATTGATGCGGTTTCAAAAATTCGATTTGATGAGAAAACTCAGAAAAAAGTTATACTAGAGAGAGAAAAACTATATCGATACAGTGCAACTGATGAGATTGTAAAATTCTTGTATCATAACAAATAAAAGGCTTATAATTTATGCTTACACTTGATATTTATAAAACTTCAAATACTTGGCAAATACTAAGCAAGGATTTAAAGAATAACACTCTAAGTCACACTTATTTAATAATTATGCCAGACAAGATATTAGCAAAGGAATTTGCTAAGTTTTTTGCTATGCAAGTGTATTGCAATTCTAGAGATGTTTGTCTAAATTGTCCTAATTGTAACAAAATTCTACACGGCAATATGTCAGATATTAAGTACTTTCCTAAGAAAGACCGACTCTCAGTTGAAGAGAGTAGAAGTATTGTGTCTGAAAGTTTTGTTTTGCCTTATGAGAATGAGAAGAAGATGTTTGTAATAGAGGATTTTGACAAAGCAACTCCACAGAGCCAAAACGCACTTCTTAAAGTTTTGGAAGAGCCAACCAGCTCTAATATCTTCCTGCTTATCGCAGAAAGCGATTCTACAATCCTTAACACAATAATTTCTAGGTCAAAGAAGATTATTGAACACAAAGTCGATAATTTGTTAATTTCAAAGTATTTGAAAGAAAATTACAAAAATATTTCACAAGAAGTATTAAGTCAAGCGTTATATGTAGGAAATGGCAATTTAACAATTGCGTGTAACTTGGTAGGAAATTCTAAGTATCAAGAACTCCTTAAAGATGTAAGAAGTTGTATAGCAAGTCTTAAAGCTAGCAGTGATGTGCTGCATAATTCTATCAAACTTATGAAGTACAAGGACAATTTCTTGGAAGTAATTGATACCTTTATGCAGATGTTTTTTGATATCAAGATTGCAATAACAACAGGGACTTTTCATGAGAACTTGAAAGGGTTAGAAGAGGTTTGCAAAACCTATTCGCCAAGTAGCATTACTTATATATCCAAGAAACTATTAGATTGTAAGAACAAACTAAAGTTCAATTGTTCAATCACAGGTATTATTGACTATTTATTATTTGGGATATTGGAGGCAAAATTCGTATGCAAATAGCACGCATTAATTATAAATTCTCTGTTACTGACACCTATATCAGTGTGCCAGATACTATCAAAGGAGTGGGAGATATTGTTATAGAATCGCCTAGAGGTATTTTTCTTGTTCAACTTTTGAGATTTGCAGAAAGCGATGTTAATTTAGATAGAGAAGTCAAATTTGTAAGAGTTGCGACAGAAGAAGATAAGGTGAACGCTCAAAAATTACAAGAGAAAGTTAAAGAAGTCAAAGAGATTGCAGATAAGCTTATTGCTAAGAATAAGTGTGACATGAAAGTTGTTGATGTAGACTTTACCCTAGATGATAGCAAAGTTATAATTAGCTTTGTTTGTGAAGATAGAGTGGACTTTAGGGAACTTGTCAGAGATTTGGCAAGTGAATTAAAGCATAGAATTGAGCTTAGACAAATTGGTGTTAGAGACCAAGCAAGACAGTTAGGTTGCATGGGAATTTGTGGCAAAGAGTGTTGTTGCAAGCAATACTTAAATGACTTTGACAAAGTATCAATTAAGATGGCAAAAACTCAAAATTTGTCTCTTAACCCAACCAAAATCAGTGGCACTTGCGGAAGACTAATGTGTTGTTTGGCTTTTGAGAATGATACATATGCGGAACTTGGCAAGAATTGTTTGAAAGTAGGAAGTAAAGTTTCTACACCAGATGGAAATGGTGTTGTTCTTAACAATAATATTTTAAAACAAACTTCGCTTTGCAAAATTGAAAAAGGTGATGATATTAAGGTCGCAGAATATCCACTTGACAAGATTAAACCAAGAAAGGATAGCAACTAATGCTTGATTTAGATAATTTAGTCCTAGAGGACTTGCAGTGTCAAGGCCTTAAGATTTATCAAGGGAAGAAGGGTTATAGGTTTACTTCTGATTCTGTCGCTCTTGCTAACTTTGTTAAAGTTAAGAAGAAAGGAATACTTCTTGACCTTTGTAGCGGAAGTGGTGTTGTAGGGATACTTGCTAGTGCCAAAAATGTGGTTAGTGAGACAATATTTGTAGAAATTCAAGAGAATCTAGCTAATATGTGTAAGCTTACAATTGATTATAACAAACTAAATAATATGCAAGTAATTAATCAAGACCTTCATGGCGTGCATAAACTTCTCAAAGATAAGAATATTGATACAATCGTTTGCAATCCCCCCTATTTTAGGATAAATGACAATCCAATATGTGATTTGGACGAAATCGCAATTGCTAGACACGAAATCAAAGTGACTTTGGAAGATATTGTCAAAGAATCATCTCTAATTTTGAAAGATGGTGGCAAGCTATATATGTCAATTAAGTCTACAAGACTTGCAGATTTGATATATTTGATGAAAAAATACTCTATTGAGCCAAAAGAGTTAAAAATTATAACTGAAAACAAAAACGACCAAGCTGTGCTTATTAAAGGAATCAAAAAGGGAGAAGTTGGATTAAAACTCCAATTATAATAAAAAATGTTATATATAGTAGCGACCCCTATTGGAAACTTGAAAGATGTAACCTATAGGGCGATTGAAACTTTAAATTCTTGCGATTATATTGCGTGCGAAGATACAAGAACAAGTTATACTTTCTTATCACATTATGGAATAGATAAGAGGCTTGTAAGTTATCACAAATTCAATGAGTCGTCAAAGAGCGATAGTATTATCAAAGACTTGAAAGAGGGCAAAAATATTGCCCTTATTTCTGATGCTGGTATGCCGGGGATTTCCGACCCAGGTGCAGTTATTGTAAGAAAAGTATTGAGCGAAAATTTGCCATATACTGTTATATCTGGAGCTTCCGCTCTAGTTAATGCATTTGTCTTAAGTGGTTATGACGCACCATTTACTTTTGTTGGATTTTTGCCAGACAAGAATAAGGATAGAAATGAGATTTTATCTAATATTGCCCAGTCTCCTTATCCAAGCATATATTATGTTTCGCCACATTCTATCAACGATTTCTTTGAGTTTATGAAGAGTGCTCTTGGGGATAGAGAAGTGTGCGTTGTAAGAGAATTAACTAAGAAGTTTGAAGAAGTATCTTTTACAACCCTATGTAAAGGCTATACTGGGACTGTTAAAGGTGAATTTGTTATAATTGTTAAAGGTTTGATTGAGAAAGATAATACTTCAGATGAAGATATAGTTAGAGAATTACAAAAAGCTATAAACAGTGGCAAAACCAAAAAGACAGCAATTAGCGAAGTGAGTGAGAAATACAATTTAAAGAAAAACTATGTGTATAATCTCTGCAATAGTATAAAGGACTAATTTATGAAATTGCCAGATAAATTTGTTGAGAAAATGTCGATAATATTGGGTGAAGATTTAGATAAATTCTTAAGTTCACTAGACAAAGAAAATGTCAAAGCTTTGACTGTTGATACTAATAAGATAACTTTAGAAGAGTTTGAAAAAGAAATCGAAAAAGAAGATATAGAAATAACCAAAATTCCTTATATCCCTAATGGCTATTATTATACTGGAAAAATTGGTGATACAGTACTTCATCATGCAGGTGTTATATATTCACAAGATGCCTCAGCTATGCTTCCAGTTGAAGCTTTAGAGGTTGAAGAGGGAGATAAAGTATTAGATGTTTGTGCTTCTCCTGGTGGCAAAAGTATCCAGATATTAGAGAAACTTAATGGCACAGGACTACTGGTCACTAACGAATATGTTTACAATAGAGCAAAGATACTTTATGAGAACTTAGTTAGATTTGGATATAAGAATTTTATAATACTTAACAATTTGCCCAAAGATTTTGACAAAAATTGTTTACTTTTTGACAAAATCTTAGTTGATGCGCCGTGTTCTGGTGAGGGAATGTTTAGAAAGAAAGACATCGATACCTATTCTTGGAATGAGAAGAATGTAGAGATGTGTGCAGTAAGACAGTTAGAGATTTTAAATTCAGTTAAAGATTTACTTGTTAGTGGCGGGAGGTTGGTGTATTCTACTTGTACATATAATTTAGAGGAAAATGAAAAAGTTGTTGCGAAATTCTTGGAAACGAACAAAGAGTTTAGGCTGGTAGAACTTCCAAAGAATGTACTGGATAATACTGCAAGAGGGAAAGTTGTAAACAATTTGCCAACAAATATGACAGGCAAAAGATTTCCACATTTGCACGAAGGGGAAGGTCAGTTTGTTGCTGTATTTGAGAAAGTCGAAGGCATAGATTACACGAAGAAATCTTTTGCAATAGATAGATATATTAAGTTAAGTAAGAAAGAAAGGGAGTCTATTATTACAAAGCTTAATAAAGTTATAGATTTAAGTCAATATGACTTATATAAGAAAGGGGACAATATATATATTGTGCCAGAAGTAGACTTAGACCTGACTGGACTTAATGTTGTAGATATTGGGACATATTTGGGAACATATGAGAAAGGGGAAATTAAGCTAAGTCATGATTTCTACAAAGCTTTTGGGGAAGAAATGTATAATAAGATTGAGTTAACATATAGTAAAGCTAAGGTATATCTAACAGGCAACGAAATTGAGTTGGATACAAAAGTAGCTGGAATAGTTGCAGTAAACTATCTTGGGTTCCCTCTTGGCGGTGGCAAAGTAGTTAATGGCAAGCTAAAGAATTATTATCCAAAGAATTTAAGAAAAAGAACTTGAAATTTTCAAGTTCTTGTTTTTGTTGTTGTTATTAAATTACATTCCCATTCCTTCATCTTCCATTTCTCTTTGTGGTTGACTAGTGGTTGTTTGAGGTTTTTCATTAGTTGCGTCTGCTGAGTTACTGTTTTCTGTAGTGTTTACAGATGCTTGTTCTTGTCTTGCTTGTTCTTGTTGTTGAGCTAAATACTCTTCAAAGCCTTTTGCGTATTCTTCTTGAACAAATTGCCAACCTTTAGGTAAATCAAAGTTATGTTCTTGACACCAAGTTGGGAAGGTTAAACTTGTTCCAGATTGGTTATATTCTGCATATAAGTTATATGCAATAGGATCGATTTCTGGTGCTGGTTCGTTCTCCACTACTTTGGCTGTAGTTTCTCCTATGGTTGCCTCATCTATAGTTGGTGCAGTATTATTATTTCCGGTTGATTCAACTATGCTATCTTCTTTAGTTGCAGTTTTAGGAAGTTTCTTTGCAGATTTATCTCTTATTTTTGTTAGCTTATCAATAACTTCTTTAGGAATTTCAGCACCTTCTATTCCACCAATTCTCTCAATAAGTTGATCAATTGTTGAGACTACTTGTTGATTGTAATCAGGTTCTTTCTTTCTTGCTCTTAATGTAGCACCATCTACTTCTGGCCATTTCAAGAATTGACCAATTTTCATACTAGTAGCTAGACTTGATAATTGATGGCAGTTAGAAGTGAATGTTCTAAATATAGTAGCAACAGAATGTGTAGATCTTCCGTTGTCCATAAAACGATTGTATGTGATTGGTATATTTTCTAGATTGTATTTTTTTAACAATTCTGCAGTTTTGGCGATGTCGTTGTCCATTCCATGAGACAATTTAATTTGTGCACTATGCAAATTATGAAACATCTCATCAGAAAGTTTTTTGGCTACCTTAGGACCAATTAAAGTTGCTAGAGTTTCAAAATCATGAGCATATTCTTGTTGTCTTCTATAATTGTTAATTCTTTCGGTTTCGTTATAAGGGTCTGATGAGGTTTGGGAAGTTGTATTTGAGTTAGGACTTTTTGGAACACCAAACTTTAATGGTTGTTCTGCTGAAGCTTCGGCTTGAGATAATCCGCCAGTAATGTTACCAGAAAGATATTTCAATTCATCTAGTTCCTTGTATGCAGTTTGTTGCTTAGCTTGATTGTTTTGAATAGTTCCTTGAATTTCTTTAATTCTTTTTTTATCTCTACTAGAGAATCGACCTTTCTGTCTGTCAAGAGGAGAGTATTGGTCATAAATTTTTGATAGTGTGGAATTAGCATCATTTATTTTGTCATCTAGTTCCTGAATCCAAGTTCTTTTTAAATTTACATTGTGTTCAATAATTGGTCTGGTTGCATCAGAGATTGCAAATTGTATACTTGCATTTAAATCTCTATACTTTCTATATTGTTCAGTTTCGACATTAGCGACATTATTAATGTATGCTTCTTCGGTAGCAAGTCTATCTTTTTTAGTTTCTACATTTGCCATATTATTTTTATCTCCTATAATAAAATATAAAAATTATTTTAAGTCTATCATAAGATTGTAAAATTGTCAAATAAAAAATTTTTGTAAATAGTAATTATATAAAAAAAACGATAATAGTGACTATAGCGAAATACTTTGAAGTTCAGTATAGACTACTTAATCATGAAGAAGTCATAATAATTAATAAGCGATAAAAAAATTCTTAAAAAGATGTATGGCTTAGTCTAACACTTTTGAAACTAGTGTAATAATTAAGAGAATTATAATATAAAATCTCGTTCTCTTTTTTACTGGCTATTTTATGCCGTGAAAGGTACTTGACAAGAGAAGAAATGAAAACACAATATAAAAAGGCAGAGAAACGAAAAAAAGCAAAGCCATAAGCACAAATATCGTTTCTCTATCTTAACCAGCAAAAAGAAAAACTCATTTCAGAGACTCTTGTCAAGTACACCATG
>CAZVVP010000037.1:0-8843 GCA_964630515.1 uncultured Christensenella sp.
TAAAGTGGCACGCGAGCTGGGTTCAGAACGTCGTGAGACAGTTCGGTCCCTATCCGTCGTGGGCGTTGGATATTTGAGAGGATTTGCTCCTAGTACGAAAGGACCAGAGTGAACGTACCTATTGTGCACCTGTTGTCGCGCCAGCGGCATGGCAGGGTAGCGAAGTACGGAACGGATAAATGCTGAAAGCATCTAAGCGTGAAACCGACCTCAAGATGAGATATCCCATTACTATAAGTAAGTAAGACCCCTTGCAGATGACAAGGTTGATAGGCCAGAGGTGGAAGTGTAGTAATATATGTAGCTGACTGGTACTAATAGGTCGAGGGCTTGATCAAAAATATTTTGATTATAATTAATCGTAGAATTTATCGAATACCTTGATATTATTTAGTCTAAAATATATAAATATGCAGTTGTGAATGTACTTTTAAGTTCATTCAATCATTACTGGTGATTATAGCAAAGGGGAAACACCTGTTCTCATACCGAACACAGAAGTAAAGACCTTTAGCGCCGAAAATACTTGTCGGGAAGCTGACCGGAAACATAGGACGTTGCCAGTTTTCAATTATAAAGCACACATCATAGTGTGCTTTTTTTGTGTTTTTGCTTGATTTTAATATCTTTTAACTTTTTAAATTTGTGCTTCTTGGTTAAATCTTGAGAGATGTTCACAAATTTTCAATATTTACATATTATTAATGATTTTTTGTCTGTAATTTTGTGTATATAATACAAATATTTCAAGTCTTTGTTTGACCAGATGTATGATTTGAGGTACAATAGACTTAAATTAATAGAATATAATGGAGAGTTGATATGCCAAACGATAATTTGACACCAGAACAAATTAGAAAAGAGACGGAGATGGTTAGAAGATTCTTTAATGGTAATTTGACTGAATTTAAATCTGCAACTGAATCGAATTCTGGTCGTAAAACTTATAAGTCTTCTGGAGAACTTGTTAAAGAAAGAAATGAAAGACTTGCAATTTTGAAGAGAATGAAGTCTAATGGTAAAATAAACGAAAAAGATTTTGCTAATATGGTGGTTTTTGTTCGTAGAAGATATGGAGACTTTGTGGAAGCTCAGACAATTAGAGAAACTAAAGATAAGAGTTTTGAGAATCCAACAAATCAAGAAGACTTAGCTGCTGTAAGAAATGCTTTGAAGAAAACTTTTAATTTGAGTGATGAGAGAGCTTTATCTAGACTTATGGAGGAACATGGAGAAGATATTGCTGTAATGATAACTGGTAAAACAGTAGCTGAGGCTGAGAAAATTATCAAAAGCGAAGTTACTGAGATTAAAGATGAAGTTGTTGAGGCTATTGTAGAGGATATTAAGGTTGAGGATATGGAAGCTCATGAGGCGATGGAGGCAATTGCTGAGGCTATAGAAATAATCGGAGAGCCACAGACAGAGTCACAAATTGCTGAATTAGAAGAATTAAAAGAAGATAAGAAAGAATTAGAAGAATCTTCTGAATATAACATAATGAAGAGAAATCCAGAAAATCAGAACTGGTATGATAGACTTAAAGAAGTCTACTATGAAAGAATTAAGCAATATGACGAAATTATTAGCGACAAAACTCAAGACCCAGAAAGAATTAAATTGGTGGAGAAGAAGAAGGCAATATTAGAAAGTGTACAGATTGACAGAGTTGGTCATATGTTTCAACTTGATGAACATGGTAACAGTGTTTTAAAAAATCCAGAGGATATCGCCAACGAACAAAATCTTGTTATGCAATTCTTTGAGAGCGAATATGATTATAAAGAAGTTACTGAAATGGGAGAAACTTTGGACAAAAATGACCAAGTCTACTTTGAAAGTGCAGATGATAGAATTAATTTTGCTAATATGAAGAATATGTATGATAACATGACTTCAATGTACTCAGATATGCACAATTTACAAACACAAATGGCTAATACTAGTCCTAAACTTGATGCAAAAGTAAATAATGTTGTTGCAAGCATGGAAATGGACAACGATTTAGTTATGGAAAGAAAGCCAAATAATTCTGGAAACCATAACTAATCAAAATAAAAGCAATATACGGAAATTTTCGTATATTGCTTTTTTGTTAGAAATGGAATATATTTGGTTAAAGAAAATTTTTATGTTATTATATAATAAATTACTGAGGAGAATGGAAAAATGGGATTTGGTTTTAATTTTGGTGGACATTTTGGTGGATTTGGATCTGGTAGCGGTCATGGAAGAGGAAGTCATAACAGAAAATACGATGTAAGAGTTCTTAATGTGGATTTTGACAAAGGTAGTTCTTTTAATGATTATGATAATTTAATTATTATAAGGCTTGCAATCACAAACAATTCTGGATTTAGTATAAGTGTCAACAAGAGCGATTTTAGTTTATCTTCTGGCTGGGATTCGATAAGAGCCCATGACAAAACAAGTAGTATTGATGATGGAATATTTATTAGTGAAAGAATTGGAGATAATGAGTCAAAAATTGTAGCAGTAGCGTTTGCGTTACCAGAAGATTGGGAAAATAAAGATTATCATTTAAATGTAAAGATTGGCATAAATACTATTGAGGTAAGACTTCCTAGATGGTAAAATAAAAGAGGAAAGAATACAAAAATGCTAAAAAAACTACATAAATTTAGGTTAGACATATTAATCGGAAGTATTGCACTACTTATATTTGGAATAGTTTCACTTTTTGCCAATGTATTAGGTAGTCTAAGCTTTGATACTGCTATCTTTGAGGCAATTTCAAGTCTTAGAAATGATTTCTTTACACCATTTTTCAAGGTTATTACTTTCTTTGCTAACAAATATTTCACAATAATATTTGTCATAATTATGGCGTTTGTACTTATTAATAGGGACAAATCAACATATAAGAAGTATTTGAAAAACGACAAAGCCAATAACTTTGTTAATCTAATTATGGCTTGGATAATGTTTGCTCTGTCAGTTATACTTGTAACTTTGCTTTTCTTTATATTCAAAGCAATTTTTGGTCGCGTTAGACCAGTGGATTGGTTTTTGGTTGAGGAGATTGGCTACTCCTTCCCAAGCGGACATTCAGCAACTGCCGTTGCCATGTATGGTGGATTAGCTTTGATTATTTGTAAATCTAATTCTCCTAAATGGTTGAAAACCACAAGCATTATAGTAGCCTCAATTCTATCAATTCTTATTGGGATTTCTAGAATCTTCTTAGGAGTACATTATGCTACAGATGTCCTAGCAGGCTGGGCTTTGGGTGTTGTAACTCTTAGTATAATCAGTATGCTAATTAAATTTGTAACTATAAAAATACAATTTAAAAGTGCAAAGTTTGGGGATAAATAAAAAACAAAATCACTTACTTTAGAAACTTATTTATTTCAATAAGTAGCTAATTATAAGTGATTTTTTATTCTAAGCCAAGTAAATAATCAGTCGTAACATTAAATATCTTTGCCAAAGATACAACAGAAAGTATATCAGGATAACTCTTGTTCAGTTCCCATAGAGAAATTGTGTCCTGAGTTGTGCACAACTTTTTTGCTAGATCGGTCTGAGATAAACCAAACTCTTTCCTTAGTTCTCTAATTTTTTTACCTATTTCCATATTTCTATTATACGAAGTTTATTAGTAAAATACTTGACATACGAATAATATTCGTATATGATATGGATAATGTTATAAAAAATTTTATATTACATTATTTTAAATTTTTAATAATTTACAAAGGAGATAAAAAATGGGGAAGAGAGTAAAAAATATATTGGTAGGCGCAGCGGTTTTAGCAACTGCAGGGGTTGGGCTGGTTGGTTGTACTAATGTAGATTTGAAACAAGAACAAATTGATAGTGTTGTTACTGAGGCGGAGACTTTTCTACAAAATCAGAATAGTGTAGATTATGATACTCTTGTAACCAACCTTAACAACTATTTAGAAACAAACAATAAGACATTAACCGAAGAACAGGTAAGAGAGATAGTAGAAGCATATCTAGAATCTAAAGAATCAACAATCGAATATGTTTATAACGATGATGAGTGTTGGGAAATTGTAAAAAGCAAAATAAATAAAGTGGCAGAGAATTATGACCAAAATAATTTTATAATGACCCAAAAACTTACAATGAAGGATAGTTTTGGTAATATTGTAACATCTGGTACATATACATTGGTAAAATCTTACGATAGCGAAAATAAAATATTAAAATTATTTGGTTCTTCAGTTGCAAATGAACAAAATGCAGAAATGTGTATGTATAAAGAAATAAAAGAAACAGAAACTACTTATGAGATTACTTCATATTTTGTGGCCGACGGAGTATATAACAAGAGAATTATACCAAAAGCAGAGTTTGATTTGAATGAAGCTTTCAATTTCTATGGAGCAGATGAATATACTTCAATATTAAAAAACGATGGTGTCACATATTACAAAGTAAGTGAGTTATATACTGGAATTTATGGTTATGCTACTCTTCCATCAAAAAAAGCATTTTTAGAATGGTTAAATGATATGGTAGATGCAAATAGTGAGTATGATGTATATTTAGAAATTGATAGTGTAAGTACTAAAGCAAATATAACCTGTATTAATAGTGAAGGAGAGGCTGAAGGTACTACTGTATTTGAATTTAATAACTCAAACAAAGAAGTTGGTATTATACAAAAAATGTATGAATATGGTCCACATAAAGGTGAGTATATTCAAGATTCAGTAATGACTTTTGGTAATCAAACAATTGACTTTGATAAAACTGGCTATATATCAATCGAAGAAGACCAAGCTAATAAGAATGCATAAGAGTGTAATAAATAAGTTAGTTTAGAAATAAATATCAAATTAACTAATAAAATATCCCAAATATGGGATATTTTTTGTTACAAAAAAAACTCTTATGATTAATTCATAAGAGCTATTAATATATTTTTTATAGGAAAGATAGTTGTCCAGATTCTGTATCAAGATAATCTTCCAAAGATATTTCTTCAGCGCTAACTTGTTCTTCTTCGTGAGAAGAATCTTTCTTTAGGTTGCTTATTCTTATAACTACAGACATCATAATTCTTGATTGCTCTTGAGGTTCTTTATCTTCAAGTGCAGGTAGGTCTAAATTATTAATCTTCTTAATGCAGTCATATTCCCACAAATCTTTTTCGCAAACAAGTCGTTCAAAAAGGGCAGTTCTAGCAAAGCAATTAAGTTCCAAAAACTTTTTTCTAAAGTTTGTTACCCATTGAAAAGGATTCTGAGAGGTTGGGATTGCAGACTTACTAGTAATAAGGTTGGCAATGTCTTGTGCCATGATTTCTTCAGGGTTGGTCTTTTTTAGAGTTCTAAGCCTGATAATCTCTTCCTTAATTTTCCTAGTTGTGTCATCTGTGAAGGTATCATACATTTTCCTATATAGAGTCTGCTTAAGAAGAGACAAATTGTTCCAATTATCCGTTTCTGTCTGCAAAATCTCATTAAGGTTATGTATAAATGATTTTTGTAACGAAGTACGTAGTTTTTTGTATAATTCTAGTTCTTTTTCTTCCATTTTTCCTCCATTTCTCCCATCATTTGACTATATTGTATAAAATAAATCAATTTAAGTCAATTTAATTGGGGCAAATTAGACCCTCTTTTTCGAAATTTTTGCAAAAGTGGAAAAAATATCAAATTAATATTTACTTTTTATTTTGTTTGTGTTATACTCTGTCATGTAATAAAAATAAAAAAGGAGATGGCATTATGGCAATAGAAAAAATTGTTGAATCTAATGCAGGAATTTTAGGTTTATTACTAGATAAGTGTCCTATTGTAGATTATTCTAATGAGGAGACTGACTTGCTTCACTTTGATGTAAACAAAAGACTTGTTCAATTTGGATTTATGAAATCCGAAACTGCTAGACATCTTTTTGAAAGAAATCTAGAGAGAGTACTAGGGGATAAAGAGGCTGACACTGCTATTTTGGCAAACAACCTAGAATTCTTAGACTCAATTAGAGACAAAGCAGATGGTTTGTTTGCAGATATGCTAGATGTAACTCAAATGAAGTATTTAGGAAGAGAGGCAAGTGAACTTGTAGCAGAGGCTACAATTGATTAATGGAAAATTCAAAATTGACCATAATTTCTGGTCAATTTTTTTACCCTCATCAGATAGAAAAACAAAGGTTACTAAATCTCACTTAGAGTTTAGCAAGAATGCATATTATGTATAGAAATATTTAGATTTAAGCAAAATTTTTCTAAAACAACAATGTTTCACAAAATAAAAAAAGAAATATAAAAGTAAAACATTTTGTAATAAAATATTATTGTGTTAAAATAAATAACAGAAATGCTAAGATTATTTTTGGAGAAATTATGAAAAAATATGTTTATCCAGCGGTTGTATACTATGATGAAGAAGCTCAAGTCTATGTAATTTGTATTGAGGACTTGGGTGTTATTGTTGAAGGCGACACAGTTGAAGAAGCGCATAAGATGGCTGGAAAATTTATGGATATATATTTGCAGACAGCAATAAGAGAAGAGTTAGAAATTCCTGAGGCAACCAAGTTTGATGAAGTTGTTGCAAAACACCCTAAAGAAATGGTTGTTCTTGTAGAGAGTACTCTTGATAACAAAAATAGAGCGATTAATGAGAAATAGCTGAGCAATATACAAGCTGTAAATTGTAGATAAAGAAGTTAATATATTTTGAATTAAAAAAACCTTAGGAAGTAATTTAAGTTTCCTAAGGTTTTTTTGTTAAAGATAAATAAAGCAAAAATAATATATTCAAATTATAATTAACCGAATCGCTTTAATATAATTATACAAAATCATAGTTATTTTTTGTAATAAATACTTAAGTACGATTTAGATTGAGTGTTGTTATACTCAAAATAATTATGTATAATAAAAAATACGAAATTAAGTATAAAATATCTCCAAAACCATTGACAAACTGCCGTGTGTTTTGTTACAATAACTAGCGTATTATAATATGCCGATTAGTGCATACTTTTTCTTACAGTGTGTACGATCGGTTAGTGGCTATTCAATTATGGTGTGAAAAGTTGGTAGTTGCTAGTTTGCTCACGATATTATAATAGTTGTGCTATAGGTGAGCAGAAATTATATTTATTTGCTTAGCCTTAAATCTTGGTCGCAATCAAGATGTCTAATGTCGGGTTTAATTAGATTTGGTTTAAGTGATTTGAAAAAATTTTTAGGGGAGGACAAGATGCCTACAATTAATCAATTAGTAAAACAAGGCAGAAAGAAGACTACTGTTAAATCTTCTGTTCCTATTCTAGACCAAAATCCTCAAAAGAGAGGAGTATGTTTGTCAGTTACAACAACTTCTCCAAAGAAGCCAAACTCAGCGCTTAGAAAAATCGCAAGAGTAAGACTATCTAATGGTCAAGAAGGTACTGTTTACATTCCAGGTGAAGGTCATAACTTACAAGAACACAGTGTTGTTCTTATTCGTGGTGGAAGAGTAAGAGACTTACCAGGTGTAAGATACCATATCATTAGAGGAGCTCTTGATACAGCAGGTGTTGGTAAGAGGAAACAATCTAGATCTAAGTACGGCGCTAAGAGAGCGAAGTAATTAATTACAAATATTTTAAAAAAATAATTATAAACAAATAAATTTATATTAAAAATTTATAAAAGGAGAAATTATGCCAAGAAGAGCAGGCGTACCTAAAAGAGATGTATTGCCAGATCCAAAGTATGGAAATAAGGTTATCACTAAACTTATTAACCAAGTAATGCTTGATGGAAAGAAAGCAATCGCTCAAAATATTGTGTACGGAGCATTTGATATTATAAATAGCAAACTTGGAGTTGAGCCTGATGCTTACTTTATGGAAGCATTGGATAACTTAAAGCCACTACTTGAGACTAAGTCAAGAAGAGTTGGTGGTTCTAACTACCAAGTTCCTCTAGAAGTAACTCCTGCAAGACAACAAACTCTTGCAATCCGTTGGTTAGTTGCTTACGCTCAAAAGAGAAGTGAAAGAGGTATGGATTTAAAGTTAGCATCTGAGATTATGGATGCTCACAACAGCACAGGTGGTGCTTACAAGAAGAAAGATGATGTACATAGAATGGCTGAAAGTAATAAGGCATTCGCACATTATCGTTGGTAATTTCATCAGCGGGAATTCTTTCGAATTCGCAACACTGTCGTGTCGCCCGTGCTGAAAATTAATTTTTCAGCACCCGCTGATGAAATTGGTGACCCTTCGGTTCTAAGAATATACCTATCGGTGCATTCTTCCAACCTCAGGGCTACACAATTAATAGGCGATTACTTATATAACGAACTAACTAGGTTATAAGAGTAATAAGTCGCTGATGAAATTGGTGACCATGTGGCTCTATGAATATACCTGAGCGGTGCATTCCTCCCGCCACATGTCTACTCAATTAATAGGCGGTTATAATATAGTAGACGATAGTTGTTATATAAATAAACAAACCGCTTATGAAATTGGTGACCCTTCGGTTCTAAGAATATACCTATCGGTGCATTCTTCCAACCTCAGGGCTACACAGCAAATAAGCGGGTTATAATATCATAGACACTATTTGTTCTATAAAAAAATAACATGCTTATGAAATTGGTGACAATTTAACATTGTCGCCATTACAAATTTGGTTAATACTATAGTTGTGGGGAATTTCCTACAGCTTCCGCAAAAAATTTATTAGGAGAAACGGAAAAATTATGCCAAGACAAATTTCAATCGAAAAATATAGAAATGTGGGTATAATGGCCCATATCGATGCTGGTAAAACTACCACTTCTGAGAGAATTTTGTTCTACACTGGTCGTACTCACAAAATTGGTGAGGTTCAC
>CAZVVP010000038.1:0-8768 GCA_964630515.1 uncultured Christensenella sp.
CAATTGCCCAAACTATCTGCTAGCGAACAATTAGAACTTATGAAAAAACTAAAGGAAGGAGATATAGAAGCAAGAGAAAAATTTGCCATGTGTAATATGCGACTTGTCCTTTCTGTTGTACAAAGGTTTAGAAATAGAATTACAAATGCTGATGATGTTTTCCAAGTCGGGTGTGTAGGCCTTATGAAAGCAATAGACAATTTCGACATTAGTCTTAATGTCAAGTTTAGTACCTATGCAGTGCCAATGATACTAGGAGAGATAAGAAGATACTTAAGAGATAATAATAGCATTAGGGTTAGTCGAAGTATAAGAGATACAGCATATAAGGTTCTCAAAGCTAGAGAGGAACTGTCCAAGACCCTTGTTAGAGACCCAAATTCTACAGACATAGCCCAGTATCTAGATATCCCTATTAGAGAAGTAGCAGTAGCTATGGAGGCTATAAGTGACCCAGTATCTTTATGCGAATCAGTTTATGATGACGGAGAAGATAGTATTTATCTAATGGACCAATTAAGTGATGAAAATTCTAGTGATGAGAAATGGCTAGAGAATATTAGCCTCAAAGATAGTCTTAATAGATTAGATGAAAGGCAAAGAGAGATTCTTCTTCTTAGATACTATCATGGAAGAACTCAAGTTGAGGTTAGTAACGATATTGGTATATCTCAAGCTCAAGTATCTAGATTGGAAAAAACTGCCATTGACAGTATAAGAAATACATTTTGTTGACAAAATCATGTATATAATAAAGATTTTAACAAATAATACTATTAGGAACAGCACTTATATGAAATAAGGTGTGGCTGATACAAAAAGGGGGGCAAACCGCTTACAACTTTGATATTATATGTCTTAAGTAGGTAAAGCCTTTTAATCATTTGTGTGGCTTGGTTTGTTCCCAATCCACCGCACCTTAAGCTTGTTCCTACATACTATAGGAGGTGAAATTATGGCTAGAACTAGTAAAGCAACAGAAACTAGCAAAGCATCTGCTACTAAGAGAAATTCTGCTACAAAAACATCTGCAAGAAGTTCTTCTAGTAAAGTAGAGGCTGGTAAAGATTGCTCTACAGGTAGAAAGTGTTCTAAAAGTAGTACAACTAAGAGTTGTAGCTAATTTATAGGGCATAATTTCATTGAAAAAGATTAAGAATAGTCTTGAAATTATTTTTTTCCTTTAGACTATTCTTTTTCTTCTACTTAATTAAAAAATTTTTGTGTAAGAAATATAAAATCAAACTAAAAAAGTAAACAAAAAAATCTTTTTTAATTTTTTTCAAAATTTGCATTTTTTATTTGGTATATTATGGGATTTATTGTAAACTATAACCAGTTAGATGATTGAGGCCGAAAAATTATTTTTTATGCACATGAGGGCTCAATTGCCAACTGGAGGTAGGGCGGGAAAAGATATAAGAAGAGTATCTTATATCACATAATTTCTACTAAATGGGATTAATTTGATATTACTTCACGGATAACAAATACTATTGTCTTACTTAGTAGAGGTTATTAAATATTTTTTCAAAATAAAATATATTTTATCAAGGAGAAAAATAATGAGTTCAAAACAAAAAATTGCTATTTCAGCTATTGGTATTGTTCTAGTACTAGCTATCATTGGTTTGACAATTGGTTTAGTTTTAACTGCTAATACAGTTGCTCAAACAAACTCAATGACAGTTGGATATACTGCTACAAATGTTCAAGCTGAAATTACAGCTGTTTCTGGTAAAGTAAACAATACTGGTAATGAGTTAACTATCACTGGTACAAACCCAACTGTAATTGCTACTACAGCTACTTCTACAGTTGATGGTGTATCTTTTGCTAAAGCAAATTTAACTAATCCTACAGATTATGTTGTTTACACATTCCTTGTAGAGAACACTGCTACAGGTGGTGATGCTATTACTGCAGAGATCGTAGCTGCTTCAACTGGTAACGATGCTGCTAAATATGCTGTTACTACTGGTTATGGTGCTTCTGCAGAGGCTGCTCTTACAGCTGCTGAAAGCGGATCTACTTCAGCAACTACAACTGTTGATGCTCAAGGCGAAACTTATATGGTAGTTCTTGTTAAATTAGTTGATACTTCAGTATCTTCTGAATTACAAGCTACTGCAATTATTACATTAACTCATGCTTCTGTTAATGCATAATAGAAAATAATTAAAAACGAAAGACTTAGCGTGAAGATTTTGGTCTTTCGTTTTTTTATTTTGTATGCAAAATTATTTTGTTAAATGGTAAATATATTATAAAATAATTAGAGATATTACTCAAGGGAGCTTATATTTGTGAGAACTAAAACAAAATTAATATTATCAGTCATTGCGGGGATTATGATAATGATTGTTATTGGACTAACTATTGCAATTGTACTTGTTGCACAACAAGTTAATATTTCTAACTCAATGAGTGTATACTATACAGTTACCGATGTATCATGTAAGATTACACCAACTGCAACTAGATATGACCATACTAATGCAGTCGCAGAAATACTTTCTGTTACGCCTAACGAATTAGTTGCTAATATCGGAGATTCTGCGAATGGAGAAGTAGGTGGTTCTCCCGCTAAAGTAGGTATTTTTGAGTTTGGTCGTGCAGAACTTACAGCAAGTGGCTATGTTGTATATACTTTTGCAATTACTAATACTGCACCAGAAGCTGGGGAAGACTTATTTTCTACAATTACTTTTGACGCTAATGCGATTAAGAATCAAAACATTACCCTACAAATAGGTGAATATGCAGGTCTAATAACTACTGAAAATAAAGCAACAGTTGTCGCAGATATGAGAGCAAATGCGGAGAAAAAAACAACCCACACAATCAGCCTTATAGAACCACAACAGGTTGTTAGTTATGTGGTTATAATTGGGATAGAAAATGACTCTTATGATGTGGATTTGGACTTATTAAGTACAATTGATGTTAAATTGGTTAAAGATGTTGCTCAAGCATAATATATTTTACAAAAAATGACTAAGTTTAGTCATTTTTTATATTTTTAAAATTATAAAAAACTACTTTGAATATCATAAATAATGTATTATAATCATTGCAGATAATGTATTATAATTAAGTGATAAAAGTATCAAATTATTATTTTTTTGTAGTACAAATATCGTAAAATAATTATAAGGAGATAAGAAATGCAAACAAAACAAAAAGTTGCTATGATTGTAACTATTGTTGTAATGGCATTGGCTATCATTGGTCTTACTATTGGCTTAGTATTAACTGCTGCTAATTTAAGCGTTCAGAACTCTATGACAGTAACATACTCAGTAGAAGATGTTAAGGCTAGCATTGTTGCTTATGGTGAAATTCACGCTGGTGGTTCAAAATTGGCTGAAAATGGTGATATAACTGTATCTGGTGGTAATACAGGAGCAAATGATGGTTCTGTTGTAATTGATACTACTGCAGAAGACAATATCGTTATTTCTGGTGCTGCATTCAGCACAGTTGCTTTAACTGACGATGGTCATGCTGTATACATCTTTGAAATCAAAAATGATGGTTCTGTTAATGCTATGAAAGTAGATGTTAATGTTATCAATACAGCCACTGTTACTGAAGGTGGCGAAAACAAGTCATTAGCTGATGCTAACATTAAGATGGGTGTTGCTGCTGCTACAGATAAGGCTACTGCTATTACTAATGCTACTAAAACAGATGCTACTGCTACTTTGGCAACACAAACAGTTGATGCTCAAGGTACAGTATTTGTTGTAATCGCATTCTCAGTTCTTGATACTGGTGCTGCTGCTAACTTAACTGCACATGCAACAATTGCATTAACTGATAGCCCAGCTGTTTAAGGTTAATTAATTGCTAAACGAAAGATTTTATAATCTTTCGTTTTTTTCACTTTTATATGAAATGTAATAAAAATGGTGATGTAGTGAAAATTATTTTGTTTTTTTGGCAATATGTAATAAACTAATACAAGACAATTGAAAAAAGATATTGATGAGGATATAATGGAAAATAAGAAAAAAATAGGATTTTTGGTAACTGTAATAATTATGGCTTTGGCAATAATTGGACTTACTATAAGTATGGTTATTGTGGCAGGACGTGTGTCGATTGAAAACTCTATGCTTGTCGTTTATAAGACTAAGAATGTTGAGGCAACAATCGTTTCTTCTGCCAAATATTATCGTAGTGCTACAGACAGTAATCCTACAGCTATTAAGTTTTCTGGTACTAATCGCGAAATTATTACACAAGAGATATCTGCATCAACAAAACAAGAAGACATGACTGCAACAGCGTATGAAGAGCAGAAATTAGGGGCTTATGGTTATGCTGTATATAGTTTTGTGATAACAAACAAATCTACTGCAACAAATCAAGCAAATAAGCTATATATAGAAATAACAACTTCTAGTCCTGGAGATGAGACTAATATTACATCAGTTGTTACATCTTCAACTATTTCGTCTGAAGACGCTTTTAATAAAGCCAAAGTTTTGGATGATAGTAAGACAAATTTAGATGAATTTGATATTACTCTACTTGATGCGAATCAAACAGTTTATTATGTAGTTGTTTTGTCAGTAACAGATTATTTAAAAGATGCTGACTTTACTTCAAATGTATTAATTAATCTTACTTCAACTTCAGCAAATAGTTAGAATTGTGAATAACGGTCTTGATCCAAGACCGTTATTCGTTATTTTATTCGTATCAAATATTTACACTTGGAAATACTAATAATATATATTAAACATGTGGTTATTTTTTATAAAAAATAAAAAGTTGGTAGATTTTATTTTGTTTGTTTTAAGATATATTATAAAATATATTAGAATGATTATATATAGTTAATATTTTAGATATAGAATTCAAAATAAAGCTTTACAAATTACAAAAGGTTGACAATGAGTACTAAACATAGAGTTTTTGTGTCAATATTAGTCTCAATACTTTTATTAATTGTTGTTGGGCTTACTATTGCGATAGTTTTGGTAGCTAACACTATTAATATAACCAATTCGATGTCGGTTAAATATGAGGCAACTAATGTTTCTTGCATACTTGAAGCAAGTGCTAAATTGTATGCAGATGCAGATGACACAGAGGGTGAAATAATTAAATTAACAGATGAAACGACTTCTTTTAGAAAAGAGATCAGACCAGAAGATAACGAAAGTGACGCTGGAAATATTGCGTTTGGTAATATAGAACTTACATCGACAGGAATGGCAATATATCAATTTAAAGTAACTAATACTGCTTCAGAGGGTGGTGAAAGTTTATCATTTTCATTTAAATTTGTTAGTCAAGAAGGAATTGACAATGTAAGTGTTAAGATGGGTGCTAGCATTGATAGTGCAAGTGAAATAAGTGTTGGAGAAACTAGGGCTATAACTATTAATGCGAATCAAGGCGTTGGGTACATATATTTAATTTATTCAGTAGAGAATGTCAGAGATGATGCTGGACTTAACACTTCTTGGGAGATGAAAATAGCACAAGTTACAGAATAAGATTAGAGAGATTGGTTTATGGAAGAAAAAGATAAAGAACTTAATAATCAGAATGAAGAAAAAAATTATAGTGAGAAATTTATAGAGAAAGGTGAAGCTGTATCTGAGATAGCTGATAAGCTTCGTAATAAAGCCAAAGAGTTAGGCTCTAAGTCTGAAAATAGGAATATCTCTAACATACAGGATAATAATAGAGACGACAATAGGGGAAAAAAGAAAAAACTTATAATCATAATTATTTTGATGGCGATTCTTATTGGAGCTGGTGTTGTGATGGCTTTAGTTCTTACATCAAGCAGTAGAACAGAGGTTGAATTTAGGCTAAAAAATATCGATGCAAGAATAGTTGTTGAATGTAATCGTATGAATCCTAACGGAAACAACAAAGAGATTTTGGTCAATGGAAAGTCTGAGGAGATTATCTCTATTGAGCCAGAGCAAAACGGTCAAGAAAATACTTTAAATAAAGTACTAAGATATGATGATTATCTTGAGATAAATGAAGGCGATTATATTAGATTTGATTATACAATCCAAAATAGGTCTAGTGAGGCTGGAATGTATATTGATTTTAGTAAAATAAATTCTAACGATTATAACTTTAAGATTCAAGTTAGATATCAATTATCCTCAGGTGGAGAGCAGACTTTGCTTACATACTTTGCTGGTGGTGAAAATAATCTATATTATCCAACAATTGATGATTTAAATAATAATGTTGGCGGGGTCGAAAACTTAGCTACACAAAACGCAATTTATTTGGCAAAGAATAGTTCTGTCAAGATTGTTGTTGAGATGTCTATCATTGACTATTCTAAGGACGCTAGTTGTAATTGCAATCATATCTTTGACTTAGTTAATGAGAATTCTAGATAAGCTAGTTAATAAAGAAAACAGTTTGAAATTTCAAACTATTTCTTTTTTGACTAAACAAAATAAATATTTACAGGAAAGATAAAATGGGAAATATTGAAGTCATAAAAAGGCAGAAAACCACATTCGAAAAAATTGTTAGCGGAATAGTTAGCATTTTTTGTGCTTTTGTTGTTCTTGTGTGTGCAGTTGTTTGTATTGCTACACTTAATTGCAAAATGCAAAATATGGTATCAAGCGTAGGTGGATATTCTGCTGTAACAATTGCACCAACTGGTTCGATGAGAAACTCTGGATTTGAGGCTTGGGATATCGTTTTGGTTAAAAAAGTTAATGCAAGATCTTTAATTGGTGACCAGTACAACGAAGAAGGAGAGTTAATAAGAAGAGGGGATATTATCGCATATTATAGATATTATGATACTGCCAAATCCTCTAAATGCCCAAGTATGGACTTATACACTTCTGCAATGGCGTCTGGAGAAAAGGAATCTGTTTCGCTTTCTTTGAAAGAGTTCTTTGGTTCACAGAATGAAACTATTACAAAGGCTGCTCAAAGAGATAGTAAGATGGTATTCCATCACATTAAAGAAGTAAGACAAGATGAAGATGGCAAATTATATTTTAGGACGTATGGTTCTAGTAACCTTACAGATGATGGAAAGATTCTTGAAGATGGTTACTGGATAAGTGAAGATGTAATTATTGGAAAATATTATGAGGAAGGAAATCCAATTTTACTTTCAGTATTCCAGATATTTGCTTCACAAGCAGGTATTATTACATTGATTTGTATTCCTATGGTAGTATTATTTTTAATGGTACTTCTTGATGTTATGAAAGGTTTAGAGCTTGCCAACATTGAAGATAAAGTACTTAAAGGTAAACTTCATTTAACCGACCCAGTTTGTATTGTTAATAATATTGGTTTTAATATGTCCAAGCAAACAAAGTTTAAGGTTTTAGCTCAGCTGACACCACAAGAAAGAATAGAAGCTGTATCATATCTTTGGCAATCTCCTAAAGATATTCAACATATGAAGAAGTATTATATAAAGCAAAAACTTCTTATGCATTATGATGAAGAAAGGCTTGCATTAAAGAATGAGTATGCCCAAATTCTCTCTGATAAGAAAGCAAATGCTACTAAGCTGAAAGAATATCAGAGGAAGTTAGATGATATTGAAAAGAGAGAAGAGAAGACAATCAAGCAGTTGAAAGAAATCTCTAAGAGAGCGAATGCTGAGAAACAGGCAGAAGGTTATAGAACTATCGACCAGATGTATAATCTAAAGAATGCTAAAGTTAAGCTTAAGAAAGGAGAGCATCTACATATTGGACCTCATAAAAGTAAAGAAGCTAAGAGTATTGTGCAAAATTTAGAAAAACATATTGCAAAGTTATCAGTAGATAATAATCTTTCTAATAAAGACATTAATGAATCTGTAGAGACTTTCCAGTCTTCTCAAAAAAAATCTACTAAATCTGGCGATAAATAAAAAAATAAGAACATATTAGAATTTCTAATATGTTCTCTTATTTTTATATACTTTGCAATAAATCTTCTGCTATATATGATGGTTCTATATCTAATGTATCATCCAAAATATCTGAATCTAAATAACTATCAACTAATTCATCTGTAAGTCCACCAGCAAATTGGTCAACATTAATAACTTTGTCATTATCGAAAACTTTAAGAACATCGGTATCATAATCTATTACAATGAAGTTATTAGGATTTCCAACTTGACTTAAGTATGATTTGATGCTAGTCGCAATATTGTCTTCTTTTATATCAGTTTTGTCAATAATTAAGTTCTTATAATTAAGTCCATTTTTAACCAACGCAGGTATTGTTTTTAAGTCAAACATTTCTTTCCATTTTGGAGTGGTTATGACTAAATTAACATCATAATCAAGCTTTAAGTCATCAAGAAGTCTGTTTAATGAAGAAACATTATAAGGGCAAATTTTTCTTATATGTTTTGTCCTATTGTAGCCTTTTGCATGATAATACTTTGTCCACTCAGAATGTTTACTAAGCATTTTGTCAACAACTTCCTTATATTCTGGCTCTTCTTGTAAGATTGATGCTTGTACAAATTTAATCCAATCTTTGGTGTATAAAGCACCTTTTACATTTATAAATACATAAAAAAATCTATTATCTCTTTCCATACAATAATGATACTCAAAATAATATTATAGTCAAATGTTTTGTGACAAAATATTGTACAAAAAGATAATTTGTTATATAATATAAGTGTACAAAAAAATTATTTAAAAAATTTTTTAATTTTTTTAAAAAAATATGAAAAAACACTTGCAATTATAAAATATATTTGGTATATTAATAAAGCATTAAGTTATTGGTGCATT
>CAZVVP010000039.1:0-8645 GCA_964630515.1 uncultured Christensenella sp.
TGCTCTTGGCGGAGAGTGAGGGATTTGAACCCTCGCGACAGTTGCCCGTCCTACATCCTTAGCAGGGACGCCCCTTCGGCCTCTTGGGTAACTCTCCAAAGTGTTTTTCTAATTATTATTAACCAATATCAATTTAATATATCAAGCATTATATATTTACGATACAAAAAATCAACAAATGTATTGTAGCAAACTAATTTTTCTTTGTCAATAATTTTTGAATAGATTATTTGCTTTTTTGATTTTTTCCATATTTTTATTAAAAATTTTATACTCTTTTGTCGAAACTTGTTGAATTTTGTTCAAAATTAATTATTTTTGTAAAAATTTATTAAAACTTCTTTACTTTTTAATAATTTTATGTTACTTTATCTATAACAAATACAAAATCATGGAGATAGATATGTTAGGTGGATTCTTTGTAGCAGATTGTATAAGTAAGAACTATGAAAATATTAAGGTCTCAAGTCTTGAAGAGATTCCTGAGAAAACTACAATAAAAGACAATATAAGTTACACTAAACACACAATTCTTACAATTGCAACAATGGACTGGTTAATGCACCATAGACACAGCTCTGCTAGGCTCCTTAATTTGTTCAAGAAATATTTTAACTCAAGCTCTGACAAAAGTTCTTCGATTTTTGGTGCAGATTACGCAGCATGGCTATCTAGAACAAGACTCAGTTATAGATATGATTATGACGCTTCATGTGCCGTTTGGGGTTCTGTGATTGGTTTTTGTACATATAATATGAGAGAATTAAAGCGATTGATCAAAAGAATAGTAAAAATTTCTAATGATTCCAAAGAATCTCTTAAAGCTTGTGAAATTTCAGCAATCGTTGTATATATGTCTAGAAAAAAGACCCCTAAAGAAAAAATACTTAAATATCTTCAAAAAAACTATGATTACGTACCTTGCGAAAATCTTACAGAATATATAAAAAACTTTAAATTATACACCAACGCAAAATATAATATAACAGCATCACTTCATTGTTTTTTTCATAGCAATTCTTTTATAGAAACAATAACAAACTCTTTAAAATTTAATTTTAATAGAAACTTAATTAGCTGTATTTCTACAACAATGGCGGAAGCATATTTTGGACTACACAAGCCCCTATCATATTTCTGTAGGTCTTATCTGCCAAAAGAATATCTGGAAATATTAATTAGATTTGATGATTATATAGATTTAATGAAAAATCAAAAAGATAGTTACAACCTATCTAACAAAATAAAAAAATAGATTACATTACTCCCAATAAACTATTAAACATGACGAAATATCCTCATGTTTAATTTTTTTGTTATAAACACTTGACAAGTCACATATAATTATTTAATATAATACTTGAACAATTGTTCAAATATAATTAATGAGGTTTTTAAAAGTGAAGTTGTTAAGAGCTAAGAAGAAAAAACAAGCTAATTTTCAATCATGTGATGCTATTGCAGAATTATTTAGAATATTTGGAGACTCCACTAGGTGTAAGGTCGTATCAAGTCTATTTAATTCTTCGAAAAAAGTAGGAGATTTATCTAGTGAACTAGATATGTCAATCTCTGCAATATCCCATAGTTTAAGAATTTTAAGACAAGCAAAAATAGTAAAATCTTCAAGAGCTGGAAGAGAAATAACCTACTCTTTAGAAGATGAACATATATTTAAGATATTCCAAATGGCAAAGGAGCATATAGAAGAATGAGAAAAGAATATAACATGATAGATTTAGATTGTGCCAACTGTGCACAAAGAATGGAGTCTAATATCGCAAAACTTAACGGCGTAAGAGAGGTTTCTGTTAACTTTTTTACTCAAAAAATGATAATTGATATTGATGACGGATTCTCTTTTGACGAAGTCATGAAATATGTAAAAAAGACTGTTAAGATTATCAATTCTGATTGCGATATTGAAATGTAAGAGGTAATATTTATGTCAAAAATCAAAAAAAGAACAATAAGAATTATAATAAGTGCTGTTATTTTTATAACAACACTTCTTCTTAATTGCTTATTTACAATCTCCCCCTTTGTTAATTTAATTATTCATGTCTCCAACTATATTTTGATTAGTTATGATATTTTAATCAAAGCCTTTAGAAACGTCATATATGGCAAACTTTTAGATGAAAATTTCTTAATGACAGTGGCTACAATTGGAGCATTCATTATTGGAGAATATAGTGAAGGAATTGCAGTAATGCTATTCTATCAAGCGGGCGAATTGTTCCAAAATATCTCTGTTAGAAAAAGTAGAAAATCCATAACTAACCTTATGAATTTACACCCCGACTATGCAAATTTAGTCAAAGGTTTTGAAGTAAAAAAAGTATCACCTTATGATGTTAAAATTGGTGATATAATCGAAATAAAAGCTGGTGAAAAAATAGCGCTTGATTCTATAGTCATAGAAGGCACTGGTAATGTTAATTTTGCAATGCTTACTGGAGAATCTAAGCCTAATTTTGTTAAGGAAGGAGACAAACTTACAAGTGGTTGCATTAATATCGATGGAACGCTTAGAGCAAGAGTTACAACAGAATACAAAGACTCTACTGTGAGTAGAATTATCAATCTTGTTCAGAATGCTTATGAGAAAAAATCCACATCTGAGCGATTTATCACTAAATTTGCAAGAATTTATACACCTATTATTTGCGGACTTGCCCTACTGCTTGGAATAATTCCTCCACTTTTCGTTGGCAATTGGTCAGACTGGATATATAGAGCACTTTGCTTCTTGGTTGTATCCTGCCCTTGTGCACTTGTCATATCTATTCCTTTGTCTTTCTTTGCTGGAATTGGTTGTGCATCAAAAAATGGTATTTTAATCAAAGGCGGAACATATATCGAAAAACTCCCTAAAATTGATACAATAATTTTTGACAAAACAGGAACTATAACCAAAGGAATTTTTACAATACAAGAAGTTATCCCTAAATCCAGAAAACAAGAAATCCTTTCTCTTGCAACTATTGCTGAACAAAAAAACAATCACCCTTTGTCAAGAGCCATTCTAGAAGAAAAGATTGTTGTTGATTGCAAAGGTTATAAATACACTAATATAATTGGCAAAGGTGTAGTCGCAAAAAATAGTGACACAACTATACTTTGTGGAAATATTCAATTACTCCAAGAGAACGGAATTCAAGTTAAAGCTATTAATTCTTTCAATTCTGTAATGTATGTAGCAAAAAACAAGGAATATATAGGCGCTATAATCGTTGGAGATGTTATAAAAAATGAGGCAAATGTTGTTATTACAGAACTTCATAAAGACAAAATTAAGACAATTATGCTAAGTGGAGATAACAAAGAAATAACTGAAAATATAAGCAAAAAAGTAGGAATTGCAGAGTACCACTACGACCTACTTCCAGAGGACAAAATGAATAAGCTTGAAGATGCAATTTCAAAAAGTTCCGGTGGTGTTGCTTTTGTAGGAGACGGCATTAATGATTCCCCTAGCCTAGCTAGAGCAGACATTGGAATTTCAATGGGTCAAATTGGTTCTGATTGTGCAATTGAATCTTCGGATATTGTATTAATCAATGATGATTTAAACAATATCCCAAAAGCAAAAAAAATAGCAAAAAAAACTATGCGAATTGTAAAACAAAATATTATTTTCACATTAAGTGTAAAAGCAATTATTCTAGTACTTTCTGCTTTAGGACTAAGCAATATTTGGTGGGCAATATTTGGCGATGTTGGAGTTTCTGTTATTTCAATACTTAATGCTATAAGAGCTATGAAGTAACAAAAAAACTTCCTTATGTTTTGTTATTAATTTAACAAAATCAAAAAGGAAGTTTTTTCTATCTTTTTCCAGCAATATAGCTAATTGCAAGGATTGCACTAATTGCGCCATCGCTTGTTGCAGTGACAATTTGCCTTAATTCTTTAGTCCTTATATCCCCGCACACAAATACACCATTTATATTAGTTTTGCAGTCTTGGCTGATAACATAACCGCTATCATCTAGCTCAACCTTGCCTGCAATTAATTCTGTATTAGGAACTCTGCCGGCGGATATAAATAAGCAATCCAGCATACATTCTGCCTCTTCACCTGTTCTTGTATCGACAAGTATAACTTTTTCTAAATTATTATCTCCCCTCAAGTCCTTAATTACATGATACGGGATTATGTCAATATTTTTCGCACTTGCCTGCTCTAGTTCTATTTCTGATACCCTAAACTTATCTGTCCTATGGATAAGCTTTACATTATTTGCTATATCTGCCAAATATAAAGCATCAACAAACGCACTCTTTCCTCCACCAACGACAGCGACATTTTTGCCTTTGTAAGCATCTCCGCTAGATGTTGCACTGTAACTTAAGCCCTTACCATTAAATTTGTTCTCCAAATCAGAATTTATCTGTCGTGGTCTTACACCCATAGCAAGAATTACAGTCTTGGTATTTATCTCTCTAGTCTTGGTTATTACTTTCTTAACCTCTCCGTCAAGAATTAAATCTATACAATTCTCTTTAACAACTTCTGCTTTAGTTCTTAGCAAATCATCTAACATTTTGTTAGACAAATCAACTCCACTAATTGAGCTTGTTCCTGGATAATTTTCCACCAAAGTAGTTGTAGCAATCTGACCACCAAATGCTCCACCTTCCAAAAGCAAAACTTTCTTATTTGCTCTTGCCAAATAAATACCAGCAGTTATTCCCGCTGGGCCTCCACCAATTATTACACTATCGTATATCTCTAAATTTTCCATATTTGAATTGTATAATATATCCGCTCTTTTTCAAAACCAAAATTAAACATTTTTATTTTTTAGATATTGATATGCATTTTTTAGATTTTGTCATTATCCCAATTATGGAACTTTTGTTTTGTCTTTTGGCTTCATTTGTGTTAAACTACAAAATATGGAAAATGTAAAAAAGAGATTTAGACTATCCCCTAGTATGCAAATTGTACTAGGATTTATATTAATAATACTTCTTGGGGCATTCTTACTTTGCTTACCAATTTCCCATACAAATGGAGAGTGGTTTAACTTTTTTGATTCACTCTTTACAAGCACAAGTGCTGTATGTATTACAGGGCTTGCAGTGGTTAATTTTTCAACTGCATTTAGTTTGTTTGGCCAAATAGTAATCTTATTACTTATTCAAATTGGCGGACTTGGAATCGTATCCATCACTTCTCTAATTTTTTTAATACTTGGCAAAAAAATTAACTTATCTAACCGCCTTACTTTAAAAGAAAGTCTTAATAGAGAAAATATTCAAGGCGTAGTTAAATTTATTAAGAAAGTAATCATAATTACACTTACAATAGAATTAGTCGGAGCTTTAGTCCTTCTATATAGCACTACCACTTATTATAACTCCTTTGCAAAAGGCTTATTTTCGGCTATATTTCTGTCTATTTCGTCTTTTTGCAATGCAGGGATTGACGTGTTTGGCAGTGACAACTCCTTAATATTAAGTTTATCTGGATTCTCTCAAAATGTGTTAATGCTACTTCCTATAATTTTCCTTATAATACTAGGCGGAATTGGATTTGTAGTTCTTATAGATGGTTTTAAAAATTTTAAATTCAAACAACATACTAAAGTTGTTCTTTGGACTACTGGAGTACTTCTTGTATTGGGTACAGTATTATTTCTAATATTTGAATGGAACAACCCTAACACTCTTGGAAATATGCCTTTTGGCTACAAATTATTAAATGCCCTTTTCCAAAGCACAACTACAAGGTCAGCAGGCTTTGCCACTCTTGACCAGAGTGCTCTTACACCAGCAAGCAGAATACTAACACTTGTTCTTATGTTTATTGGAGGCTCACCCAACTCCACTGCAGGAGGAATTAAAACAACAACCTTCTTCATAATTCTATTATTTACATTCAAGAAATCTAATGATAATGGCGATATAACCTTTAAAGAAAGAAAAATAAGCAACAAGATTATTACGAAAGCAATAAAAATATTTTTATTCGCTATACTAATGTTAATAGTTTCTATTTGCGTAATAAGAATTATCGAACCAAGTAGCATAAGCTTAGAAGGAATAATCTTTGAATGTGTTTCTGCATTGACCACCGTTGGACTTAGCATGGGAATTACAGCTAGTTTAACAACCGCAAGTCAAGTTATAATTACAATACTAATGTTTGCGGGAAGAATTGGATTAACTACATTTGCATTAGTTGTATCTTCCAAAGCAAACACAACTAACAAAATTGAATATACAAATACAGATATAATAATTGGCTAAGGAGAAAAATTTTTATGGAAAATACAAAAATAACAGACAAATTAAAAGAATTTATAGTAATAGGTTTAGGCAGATTTGGTAGTAGCGTCGCAACTACCCTATTTGCAATGGGCAACGAAGTGCTTGCAATTGACCATAATAACGAAAAAGTTATAAGCCTAGACGGCAAGGTTTCTACCGCAGTTACAGCAGATGCAAGTAGTTATGAGATATTACATTCGTTAGGAGCTCAAAACTTCGACTGTGCAATAATCTGTATTGGAGACAATTTAGAAGCATCACTTCTTTCTGCTCAAGTTTGCAAAGAGCTTGGAATAAAGTTTGTAATCGCTAAAGCACAGAGCAAACAACATGGCAAAATCTTAAAAGCATTAGGCGTGGATTTAGTAATTTATCCTGAAGAATTTGTTGGCAAAAAACTTGCATCTTTACTTTCCAAACCAGGCATTAATGAACTAGTAGATTTAACTGAAGATTTCAAAATTTTCGAAATGATAGTTCCTGAGTCTTGGCAAAATAAAAAAGTTAGTGATTTAAATATTAGAAAAAAATACAAAGTAACTATTATATTTATCCAAAGACAAAACAAAATCATTTCCCCTGACGCAGATACTGAGTTATTTGCCGACGATACTCTTATTGTTGCTGGAGAAAGCACAAAATTAACCTCTATTGCAAATCTTACAACTGATACCAATAATGCAATAGTTTCGCTATATGATGTTTTTGATAATAAGAAAGCATAATCTAGTATTTACTTTATTAAGCACATTTAAGAAATAAGATTCTTAATGTGTTTTTTTATCAATATTTTTAAATCAAAATAAATTACAATACAATACAGATATGAAAAAATTTGTAGACATTATTGTTATAACTATAAGGTAGAATTAAGCTATGCAAAACTCAAAAATATGCTTTTAATTCTAGGGATTGAGACAAAAAATAAAAAGGGAAGATTGTGTCTTTTATAGAAAATGCAAGAAATATATAACAGATGAAACTAGAAAGATATAGGGATATATATCATCAAACTACAATATCCCCATATACCAAATCAAGAGTTTGTATAAGTTACAAGACTAAAAAAGGCATAATAAAAGCATTTTTGTAACTATAAATTTGTTTTATTCATAAAAAATATAAATCAAAATAATATTTGGGGATAGAGATAGTGGATAAAAAATATTTAAAACAAAATAATATTTATATTGATGACAGTGTAATAATTGAAAAAAATGTCACAATTGAACCTAATAATATCATAAAAGGCAACACTACAATTGGAAACAACTCATATATTGGTTATGGTAACTATATCGAAGACTCTGTTATTGGAAACAATTGCAATATTGAATTTAGCCACATCAAAGAAAGTAAGCTTGGTAATAACATTATTATTGGACCTTATTCTAGACTACGCCCCAATACAATAATTGGAAATAATTGCAAAATTGGAAATTTCGTAGAAATAAAAAATTCTATCTTAAATAATGGTGTTAAAGCCTCTCACCTGTCATACATTGGCGATGCTGAGATTGGGAATAATTGTAATATTGGTTGCGGAGTGATTTTTGCAAACTACAACGGCAAAACCAAAAACAAAAGTATAATAGGTTCAAATTGTTTTATTGGGAGTAATGTTAACATTATCGCCCCTGTAAATATCGCTAGAGGAACATATATTTGTGCTGGAACGACTATTACTCAAGACACGCAAGAAGATGACTTTGTGATAGGCAGAGCAAGAGAGGTAATAAAGTCCAAAATAGCAAAAAAATATAAAGTATTTTAATATTTGCATAGTAATAAAATGTATATATATTTCTTTTGTTATTAAAAAAATTAATAGTATAATAGTATCACGAAAAATATTTGGAAACAAACGTAAAAAATAAAAATTTTAAAACGTATTGACAGATAACAAATTGTGTGTTAAACTATAAGTGTTCAAATTGAAAAAGGAGTAAATTATGTTTAGACTTCTAAATAATAACAACAATAATAATAATTTAAACACATATAACATGGGTTTCATTTTTGTTGTTGAAAGAATCTAAACTTATTTCAAAATATACAATCAACACTCTCTTGAAATCCAAGAGAGTGTTTTTATTTAATATAGTTGTTTTGTAAAAAAACACATATTATAGCACACTCTCAAAAAAAAGGTGTGCTATTTTTATTATTTACTAGCAACTTATGTACAGTATATAAATTAATTTTTTTAGAAAGGAGAAATGTTATGAAAAAGACAAACGCCGTAGCGGGCGACAATGATGATAACAACAATAACAATTATTTAAGGAGAGTTTTTTATTAAATTTTTTACTCCTTAAACAAACTTACTAACTACAATCTAAAAATTTACAAATTAACTAAAT
>CAZVVP010000040.1:0-8545 GCA_964630515.1 uncultured Christensenella sp.
AAAAGAAAAAGCCACGAAAGGGGCTTAAAATAAATAAATACAATGGTGCACCCGACCAAAAGGGTGCTTTTTTTATATCTCAGTAATATTTGCTTATTTATACATACTTTGTAGTTGTATCAATAGTTTGAGGGTTTCTTTGAATGCCATTTTCAGTTGCTCTTAGTTGCTCAAAATTGCTCAAAGTTGCAGTAAATTGCATTCAATTTTGCATTCTTTTTTATATTTTATTTAACTTTTTGTATTGCAAGTACTTGTCGAACTCTTCCTTCTTATACTTGTCGAAGATAGATGTGTAAGTGTCTATTGTGATTGACACATTTGAGTGCCCTAAAATCTTCTGTAAAACATGTGCAGGCACTCCAGATTCAATGCAACGAGTGGCAAATGTGTGTCTTAACATGTGGAAGTTATAGTTGCCTTCAAAGTTTAATCGCTTACATATCTTCTTGAATGTATTATTCATTGTAGAAGGTCGAATAATCTTGCCCTCAACGGAAAATATTAGGTCAAATTCGTTTTTTTCTTGCTGAGCCAAGGAATTTATCAGAACTTGTTTTAATTCTTCATCAAACGGAATCTCGCGCGTTCCATCATATGTTTTTGTGCCAGCTTTTATTGTGAAAGCATCGTAGTCGTTTCTTGTTAAAGTTTTAGTTACTTTTATTACACCTTTATCGAAGTCTATGTCCTTAGGTTGCAAAGCGAGAATCTCGCCACATCTCATTCCAGTGTTTATAGCTATAAGCAAAATGTTTTTGTATTTTTCTTTTTCTATGTCTTTAACGAATAGCTGATGTTGCTCTAAAGTCAATGCTTCTACTTTTTTATTAGGCTTGTTTGACTTAGGTTTTAATACGTACTTCATTGGACTTTTAAGTATTAAGTCGCGTTGCAAGGCTTCTTCAAAAGCAGAATTAATTGTTTGAAATATCTTTGTGATATATGAGTTTGAGTAGTCCTTTAGTGAATTAAAAAAGTCTTGCAAATCATCTCGCGTAACTTCTTGAATAGGCATTTCTGCAAAGTCTGATTTTTTTATAACAGCTAGTGTGTCTAGCGAACGGCGATAAGCAGAAGAGCCTGTAACATTAGCATTGTGTTTTCTTTCAATGATTAACTCGGCAATTTCAGGAATAGTAACCTTAGACTTTTCAACAAATTTACCTTCTTCGGCAGCTTTTATTGCATCGCGAAGTTTCTTCTTGAGTTTCTTTTCATCTTTATCATAAAGACTTCTTCTCTTTTTAGTATAAGGATCAGTGAACTGTGCTATATATGCTTTACGAGTTTCGCTGTAATATATAGTGCCTTCACCGTTATAGTTCCTTTTTGCCATTGTTACCTCCTAATATTCAACTATAGTTTGATTCATAATATCAACTTTCCTAGTTACTCCTTTAATTTGTGAATAATGGTACACGACTCCTAATTTTGTATCTAAAATATGTGCCTCCAAAAGACTATCGTTATAATATATTGGTACATACCTGCCAATTTCGGATTCAACATTATAAATTTTAATAAATAAACCTAATATAACTGTACATATAATGACAGTAATACATATAATTATTGTATTTTTCATAAAAACCTCCTAGCGTATACATTCGCTACAAGATGTATATCCTTTTTTAGTCGCAACTTCTATACTCATTTGACTAATAGGCTCTTTAAGTGTTGGGCAAATTAATTTATGATAAAAAACATCGTTGTTAGTAAAAACAATAGAATTTACATCAACATCTTCGTACGATGTAGTATATGCATAAAAATCTCCAATTTGTATTACAGTTGTTTCTTCTATATTCTCATTATAATAAGCAGGATAATCGTAATATTTTGTGTAATCAGCTCTACTACAATTTGGGCATTCTTTATATTTAGAACTAGCATCTTTTAAAATGATTACATCAAATTTTTTCTTATACAAATCACAACACTCATATTTATGATAAAAATTATCTTCAGTTATATATCTGGTTTCAGATAGATAATTTTTTGCATATTCTAAAAAAGAGTCTTGTTCATCTATTGCACCTTCAAGATTTTCTATTTCTTCATATAAATTTTCTATTTGCCATTCATAATCTTCAACAATAGTTTCATCTAAATAATAAGTAGTAGAAGAACAACCTGATAAACAGATACATGCTAATGTTAAAAACAATAATAATTTTTTCATTTTATATCCCCACTTCCATTATTTATTTTTTAATTCTGTTATTGCAACAATCAAATTTAATTTTACTGCTCCTAAAATAGCAAAGAATGAGATTGTTTCTAAAATAATTCTAATCCAATTTCCGTACTCGGGATAATTCGAAATTAACATATAAATTCCAAACCCCCAAACACCAAGGCCAAACATTCCAAGTAAAATTAAAAAAACAATATATATAGGTATATTTGTGCATTTAAATTTTTCAAAACATAAAGTTGAATAAACATAAATAGGAAATGCTGGAATAGGTGGAAAATTAAATAAACGACTTATTAATACAAAACATATGGTACCCATAATAAAAGAAAAAAATGTTTTTAAAAAGTTCATAAATAAGCCCTCCATTTTATTTCCAATTCCTAATTTGTCTAACTACAACACCCATAATTCTAATGGGCAGCTCTTGCATTTCTTTATAAGTAAATTTCTTTACTGGATAATAAGGATTAAATGCGTGTAGTTCTATTCCTTCTTCAGTTTTAACAACCTTCTTTACTGTTCCTTCTTCACCATTGATTAAAACAACACATATATCATTAGAAGAAAAGTCGCCATCTTGTTTATGTATGATGATGTAATCTCCCTCATCAAATAGAGGAGACATGCTGTCACCTTTAACTTTAAGACCAAAATAATTTTCAGGGTCAGCAAACGTCATGTGTGGATCAATATAATCAATAATATTTTCGTTAGCTAAATAATCATACCCAGCTTTTACGACACCTAATACTGGAAGCAAGTTTTTATTTTTTACGTCAGAACCAAGCAAATAATCTACAGATACATTAAAAAATCTTGCCAACTTTTGTGCGGTTTCTGCCGACATATTTCTTTTCCCAGATTCATAGTAGCTATATGCAGGAGTAGATATACCTAAAAGCTTTGCAATATCTCCTTGATATAGGTCTCTCATTTCTCTTAATTCTTTCAAACGATTCATTATTTGTCACCTCATGTTAATTATATAACTTTTAGTTAACTATGTAAATATTTTTTTGCCTAGAGCTACAAGGGTTTAACAAAAAGTTAAATGTTTTTTGCAAAAAAGTGTTGACAGTTAACACAAGGTTAAATATAATGTGCTTGTAAGTTAACACAAAGTTAAAAGCGAGGTGAAAAAATGACACTAGAAGAAATTAGAAAGAAAAAAGAAATTGGGTTAACTGATGCATCAAAAAAAATAGGAATCACTAAAACATACTTGTACTTAGTAGAAAAAGGACAAAGAGTTCCAAGCGATAAAATAAAAATGAAAATGGCAAAGGTGTATGGAGTTTCTCCGACAACTATTTTTTTGGCCACACAGTTAACACAAAGTTAAATAAAATCAATCAGACAGTATAGCAATCTAGCCATAAAAAAAAGAAACTACCAACTATAGTGCATTTATAGTTAGTAGTTCTCCACAATTTATTTATCTTAAACTTTTGCAATTATTAATGAATGATAATTTATTAGCTTTTTAATAAGGGCAGCTCCTTAATGATAAATCGTAACACTAATAACATTGTCAATGCACAACAACTTCTGTGAAAGCTCTAGTACTTAAGCAGTTGTGGTTCTGCTAATTAAGTAATGCATGATGTTTAGATACCCTATAGCACACTAGAATTTCTGCTTGTTCTCTTGGTATAGAGAACACTTCCTATGGTTGGGAAGTTTCACTGATTTTTAAGAAACAGGGTAATTCAAAAATTTGGCTAATATGTATCCGCCTCCTTATTTAGATTACCACGTAGGGTTAACAAAGATATACCATAAGGCAATTAAAAAGTAAAGGAATCCTCCAGTCGCACATGGCTAGATTCCTATGCTGTCTGAGAAGAAAGGAAAGATGAAGCATGACAGAATTAGCAGATATCACATTATACGACATCGACGACTTGTCAAAGTTCTTGAGCATATCAAGATATACTGCGAACAAGTTGTGTAGAGAAGGCAGAATAAAAGCAATAAAGGTCGGAAGCGACTGGAAAGTAACAAAAGAAGCATTAGAAAAATATTTGAAAATTAAAAAATAAGAAAAGGAGAGAAACGAAAGATGAAAGTAAATTGGATGAACAAAGAAGAGTCCGCTAAGGCGGTAGAGGAAGTAAAAAGAAAGAGAACTACAAAGGAAACAACGAAGAAAGGCACAAAGAAAACACAAAAGAAAAAGGCAGTATGCGCAATTATCGTAGCGATGAGTTGGTGCATAAACACAATAGAAGGTTACTTAGATGTATTTGAATTAACACACAAGCAACAAGACTTAATAGAAGATTTAGTACATGAGATTACAGAGATTAAAACACAATATCAAGCAGTAGAAGTAAAAGAAATGGCTTACAACTTAACTGAATCTGAAAGAGAACTACTTGCACAATTACTTTATCACGAAGCAAGAGGCGAAAGTCTTGACTGCCAAAAAGCAGTAGTAAGTGTAGTGCTAAACAGAGTCGAAAGCGGTATCTGGGGCGACACATTAAGCGAAGTGATTTATGCAAAGAATCAATTTGAACCAGTAGCAAGAGGATTGTTGCCGAACACAAAACCATTACAAAAACAATATGAAGCAATTGATTATGTTTTAGAAAACGGAGCAACAATTCCAGAAGATGTACTTTACTTTAGAGCAGATCATTACTTTGAGTGGGGAACAGCTTACATGAATATGGATAATACATATTTTAGTTTCTAATAGAGAAACAAAAGAGAAATGGGGGTGAGAAATATGACAAACAGAACATTAATTAAGGAATTAGGATTAGCAATTATCGAATTAAAAGCAGGAAGATACGAAGAAGTTTATAGAATGCTAACAGACCTAAAAGATGAATTAACGCAAAAAGAACTATCTCCAAGTGACGAAACCGAAAGATAGTTCAAACAAAAATATTTAACTCAATATTTTATGAGTACATTTTAGCATAAATTAAAGAGTTTATCAAGGAGGATGTTATGAAGATATCAAGAGAGTTACTAAATGAAGTTGGAATGTACACCGATATGGAATACGAAGATGAGCAAGATGAAGCTGGTGTAGAAGAAATTATTAAAGACATGCTAAAAGAGATAGAAAAGTTACACGATGCAATTGAAAATTTAACAGAAGAAAAAGAAGAACACTACATGAGCAGTGGAGAGTTAGATGATGAGTTTATGTATTGTAATAGAAAATGTTAAGGGGGATGTAAAATGTTAAAAAGTTATAGTGAAATGAGAGCAATAGATGTAAGCAAATGGACGGAAAAAAGAGAAGGCGCAGATTATTTAAATTGGGCAAAAGTAATTGATTTGTTACACGAAAATGGTGCTAACAAAGTATACTTTGAACCTATAGTACAAGAAAACGGAAGCAGCTTAGTGATGACAAATAAGGATTTTACTGATTCAAAAGGTGTAACTAATAGAGTTTATGAAACTGCAGTGCGAATAGTTATAGATGATTTGGAATTTGTGCAAAGAGGTCCCGTTATGAACGGATCTAATCCAGTAAAAGATAATTCTATGTCACAACAACGCTTGTGGAATTGTCAGACAAGACTATTTGTAAAGGGCGTAGCCATAATGACTGGATTAGGGTTTGACTTATGGTTAAAAGAAGAATTACGAGATGAAAAAGATAATTTTGAAGATGATTTGAGCAAACACAATATATTTAAAATTAGAGACAGAATACAAGAACTATATACAACAAAACACAAAGCTGGTTTGACTTCAAAGGAAATAGCCGAAAAACTTAATAGAACGGAAGATGAAGTAAAAGCCTTATTTACTTACTTTGACACATTAAACACATTTGAAAGAGATTTGGCAAACATTGATACAAAGTCAAGATAGAAGTGGATATATAGGAGCTTCAGATACAAGTATTGTGGTTGGTAATTGGGAAACAAAAACATTTGATAATTGGTGGCTAGAAAAGTTGGGGTTATTACACAAGAATTTAACAACAGAAGCAATACAAGCTGGTAATAATTATGAACATAAAATTCTAGATGCACTAGAGATACCAGATTTAAAAAAGGATACGCAAATAATAAGTGGACGATTGAGAGTAAATTTAGATGGTAACACAGATACTTGTATATATGAAGTAAAAACTCACAAGTTAGATAAAGAATTTAAGGTGTCAAAGCAATATTGGAGGCAAGTGCAAGTACAAATGTATGCAAGTGGAATCAAAAATGCATATATTGTGGCGTATGGTTTAGGGGAAAAAGAATATAAAAACTTTTTTACGAAGATAGAAAAAGAAAAAATAAAGCTTATACCGATAGAATATGACGAAAAATTTATTGAGGAAGAATATTTGCCAAAACTAAAAATTTTATCAGAATGCCTTGAAAGGGGGATGTTTCCTTGCAATTCACAGGACAAATAACAGATATAAGCATTGATTTTATAACGAAGAAACCGAAGATAACATTCTTAATGAATGAAAAAGATGCAGTAAATCAAATAGAAGAAATCCGAAAAGAAGAAAAATTAATTGTGGAAGCAAAAAAATACAGAAAAAGAAGAAGTTTAGATGCAAATGCTTATTTTCATGTATTGGTAAACAAATTGGCAAGATATTTTAATACATCAGATACAGAAATGAAAGTAAAGATGAACCTAGAATATGGAACAGTAGCAATAAACCTAGATGGTACAAAAGTAGGTATTAAAGTTCCAAAGTGTACAAATATAGAACAATTTTATCCATATTGTAAATGGTTTGGAGAGTGCATAGAGGGTGATTTAGTTTTTGACAAATATCTGGTTTATAAACAGACACACACTTTAGATACTGCAGAGATGTCAAAGTTAATAGATGGTGTTGTATCGGAATGTAAGCAAGTTGCAATTGAAACATTAACAAATGAAGAACTTGAAAGTATGAAAAAAGAATGGGGGATAAAGTAATGAACAAGGTAATTATAATGGGAAGATTAACTAGAGATCCAGAAGTAAGATACACAAGCGGAAATAATACACTTGTTGCATCATTTTCTATTGCAGTAAATAGAAGATTTGCAAGACAAGGTGAAGAAAGACAAGCTGACTTTTTTAATATAGTAGCTTGGGACAAAACTGGAGAGTTTTGTAGCAAATACTTCAAAAAAGGTCAGCAAGTTGGCATTATAGGAAGATTACAAACAAGAAACTATGACGACAAAGATGGAAAGAAAGTATATGTAACAGAAGTTGTTGCAGAAGAAACATATTTTGCAGATACAAAGAAAGAAGAAAACGGACCAAACCCATTTGAAGGACAACCTCAAGATTTTAATACAGTAACAGATGATGATTTACCCTTCTAAAGGAGTGATTGGATGAGTATTGATTATTCATTATTTTCTTTTGCAAAAGGACAAAACACAGTCAAAAAGAAAAGAAAAACAGACATAAGTAAACAAACTAGAGAAATAGTAAAAGAACAATATAAAGGCAAATGTGCCTTATGTGGTAAGTCAGGAACACAACAACATCACATTGAGTACCGAAGTGAAGACAAATCAAAAATAGATGATGTAGATAACTTAATTTTGTTGTGTGTAGAGTGACATCAGAAAGTGCACTCAAATAAAAAATACTGGCAATCAAGATTAAAGAAATTAAAAAAGAATAGTAAGTAGCAAGGCCCTCAAATAACCTTGCTATTTATACTATTAGAACAGAAAATTTACATAATGGGGGTGAAAAGGTGAATTACTTTGCTCAAAAGAAAGCATATTACAGAACACTGCTTGCTAAACCTTTAGGCCGAGATGCTCAAGTTCTTTACAATTACTTATTGGACAAAGACAACGAGTTATTCTGGACAAAGTACTTTAGTGTGGTCAACTCTGAAATTACGCTATTCACAGGCATGTGTACATCCACCTTGCAGCGTGCCAGAAACGAATTGAAAACAAAAGGATACATCAACTACGAAAAGAAAAGTGGTAATAACGCAGGAGAATATGAAATTTTAGACCTTGTTGGTCACACAGAACAGCAAAATGAATTTGTTACCCACACAGAACAACAAATTGACACTGTTGTTATTCCTGAGCAACAAATTGAACAACAAATTGAACAACAAATTGACCACATTCATAACAATATAAACAAAGATATATATATTAATTTATTAAATAACGCACGAGAGAAGTTCGATGTGTCTACTTTTGGTGGAAAAATTCAGGCGCAAGCATGGGCTAAAGAACAACCAGAGTGGAACGAGATTAGTTATGAGGATCAACTCTGGTTTATAAAAAATCTTTAAGGAGTGAGGAACTAATGACAAAAATGGAAATTGCAGAAACAATTGTATATGAAGTATTAAAAGACATACCAATAACCAGAACGGAC
>CAZVVP010000041.1:0-8120 GCA_964630515.1 uncultured Christensenella sp.
GTTTATTCCGTGGATTGCCTTAATTCTTCTTTGCTTTATTGGCGGAAAAATGCTCGTAGATAGCATTAAGAATAAAGATTGTACTTGTGAAGAAAAGCCCGCCGTCGGATTCGGTGCGTTATTGGTACAAGGCGTGGCAACATCGATAGATGCACTCTCCGTAGGCTTTACAATTGCCGAACATGACGTATGGCACGCGCTTGTGTCTTGTCTTTTGATTGGAATCGTTACGTTTGGTATCTGTATGAGTGGATTGTTTATCGGTAAGAAATTTGGAACGAAACTTGCAAATAAGGCAAGTATTTTCGGTGGCGTTATTTTAATCCTTATCGGCATAGAAATTTTTATTACGGGATTGATTGGTTGATATGAATTTACGAGAACGAGCAAAAAAATTAAAAACGGACGATCCTGCGGTATTTCTTGCATTAAAGAAAAAAGAAACGCCGTGGTACGCTAAAATCATGGTGGCAATCGTCGTTGTATACGCTTTGTCGCCCGTTGATTTAGTCCCTGATTTTTACCTATTCTCGGCTATTTGGACGACGTGATTATTCTTCCCGCATTGATTGCCTTAACGGCAAAATTGATCCCCAAAACGGTGTTTGAAGAATTTCGGGTACAATCAGAAGGAATGTGGCAAAATGGCAAGCCGAAAAATTGGTATTACGTAATTCCATTCGTTTTGATTTGGCTTGCGGTTATCGCCTTGATTGTATTTGCGATAATATAAATCAACAACGATAACAATAGTCGTTTTTGTTCTAATCGAAATTCTAATAAACGTGCAAGATTTTGAACATTTAACTTTTGGGGTTCGTCCTTGACTTTTGTTTATCGTTGGTAATGCAAAAAACGGGTAAAAAAGTATTCTAATCGGCTCGTTTTCGCTTGTTTTTAAGTGTCAATATATGTAAAATAAGTCTAATAAATGACGCTAAAAATAAGGTTATTTGACCTGCTACGGAACCAAAGGTAGGGGTTCGACTCCGTATGGGTGCACTAAACAAACTCTCATCGTGTGTGGTGAGAGTTTTTATTATTTAAGCAAGTATTTTGTTATATAATTTTACCATAGAGCGATTAGATAAAAATTATTTTAAAAAAGAGTCTAATTATGTTGATATAAAAGCATAAAGGAGCGTATTATGCTTATATTTTTTATATTATTAATGTTAGTACCTTGTCTAGCTATAAAAAAAAGGACTGCAAACGATACAGATATTTTAGATTCTAAATCTACTACATGTATAAAAGGTGTTCTTTGTTTATTTGTTATGTTTCATAATTTAGGTTTAGATTACAAAGGTAATTCTGAAATAATGGAATTAATATGTGAACATGCGGGAGGAGTTGGGGTTGGTTTATTTTTCTTTTTGTCTGCATATGGAATTGTTCGTTCTTATCAAAAAAATGGTAATAAATACTATTAAAATTAATATTTGTTCATGTTCTAAAACTTTATATAATTAGTGTATTAATTAATCTATTGATATATTTTGTATTCATGAGCGGTTCTTTGGAAACTTCTGATTTATTATTAAGAATTTTTAATTTAGATGTGTTTAATGACTTTAATCGTATGAACAGGCATGGTTGGTATATTTCAACAATAATTGGAATGTATATAATATTTGCAATAATATATTTTTTGTGTAGTAAGTTAAAAAATAAGCATAAATTTATTATTGCAGCAATTATTATTTCGCTTATCGTTATTGCCTTTAGAGCAACTTCCTTATTTATCGGAAATGGTAGCATGTATACCAGAGAACTACCAACATTTGCTATAGGTATTATATACGCAACCTTCTATAAACAATTTAACTCCTTTTTCTCAAAATATTTCTGGCCAAGTTTTATCATTTGTTTTATTGGTTTTTGGGTGGGATTCTTTACAATGGAAATATCTGCTACCTATAGTGCCGCTTTGATAATTATTATTCTTTCTCAAAAAATTACATACTATAGCAACATTACCTACTTCTTAGGGAAAATTTGCTTGGGAGTTTATTTGTTCCTATATTTTTCAACCTTAGCATTACAGCCATTTGTAAATAATCCTTATTGGTGGGTATTGCTAAATGCAGGATTTATTTTAGAATTATCGACTGTTTTATATGGAGTACAGATTTTTATACAAAATTCATTTAAAAAAATAAAAATCAAGATAAAAAATAAGCAAATAGAATTAATTAAAAACTAAAATTTGTAAAAGCTTTCTTGATGATAAAAAATCAATCGTTCTTGACATCAAGAGGGATAATGTAACTTATATTCCACATGATTTATATTATAAAATAGAAAAATTTGAAAAAAATTATAGAGATAACGAAATGGAGAATTAGAGGAAAACTTTGTAGTTAGTAGTGCTATAAAGTTTTCTTTTTTTGCAATTTGAATACATTATCAAGCAAATTTTGTTTGTTTTTTCATATATCATATTGTAAAATATTTTTGGAGGTAAAAGAAAAATGGATTTAGTTGTTTTGGCTGCTGGTATGGGTAGCAGATTTGGAGGATTAAAGCAAATCCAACCTATAGATAAAGATAATAATTTCATAATAGATTACTCTATTTATGATGCAATAAAAGCGGGATTTGACCGTGTAATATTCATAATTAAAGAAGAAAATTTAGATATATTTAAATCAACAATCGGCAACAGACTAGAGAAAATTATTGATGTAGAATATGTTTTCCAGAAACTAGAAGATGTGCCAAGCGGAACTGTTATTCCAAAGGATAGAATTAAGCCATGGGGTACAGCTCATGCGATTTATGCTGTAAAAGATATTGTATCGGACAGATTTGCAATAATCAACGCAGACGACTTCTATGGTTATGAGTCGTTTAAGATTGTTGCGGATTTCTTAAAGAATAATAAAGATAACGAATTTGTTAGTGCTGGCTTCTATGTCAAAAATACTCTTAGCGATAAAGGTGCGGTTAAGCGAGGAGTTTTTGTGGAAGAGAACGGCGTAGTCAAAGGCTTGGTTGAGAGCGAAGTTGAGACAAAAGATGGCAAGATTTTTGCAACTCCCCTAGACGAAAATAACTGGAAAGAAATTCCTTCCAGTACTCTTGTTTCTATGAATATGTTTGGCTTTACTGGAAAATTGATGGAAAGACTAGCTGTTGAGACAAAGAACTTCTTTAGTCAAGATAATTTGGAAAAAGCAGAATTTTTAATCCCTCTAGTTGTCGACCAAATGATGAATGAGGGAGAAATAGAACTAAAAGTTATTCAGACTTCCGCTAAGTGGTATGGAATAACCTACAAAGAAGATTTGGAAGAATTTAAACTTGCAATTGAAAACATGATTAAAGAAGGAAAATATCCAGAACATTTGTATTGTTAAGTAAAGAAAATTCCTTTATCTACACAAATACAAAAAAAATATTTTATATCTTTAATACAACAAAAAAGGCAACTAGGTTTATAGTTGCTTTTTTCTAATTAAGTATCCAAAGGGCGATATTGAGAGTTGTTGCAATACTGAGCCAAATTGGATATATTGATATAATAAGGCCGTTCATAGCATCTTCTTTACAAATTTCTAGATATAACCTTATAGCAAACAAAGTATTAATAATGATTACAACATTTCCTAAAAATAGTTGGTGAAGAGTAAAGAAAACTAAGCACCAAAGAATATTAAGTACCCCGTTTATGACAAGAAGAATTATATTTTCCTTAGATATGGGTCTTCTACTTTGCCACTTGATTAATACATAGGCAAAAAGCAGATAAATCACTGTCCATACAATTGGAATAATAAAGGAAGGTATCCACTCCGTAGGCTTAGCCAAACTTTCAAACCAGTTCATGCCAAGTTGTGTAAAGATTGTGCCTAATCCTGCAACAACCACTATTGAAATTAAAATTATTATTGTATTCTTTTTCATAATAATATTATAAGCCAAAAGAGATAGAAATATTCATAAACTTCAAGAAAAATACCTGCAATTTTATTACAGGTATTTTTTTACATTTCAGAAACAGAATCAGTTTCGTTACAACTTCCTTCAATCTCTGCACGTTATGCAGAATCAACCATTTCTTTAGCAACTTTCAAATTTCCACCATGATTAATTCCAATTTCTGCAATAACCAAAGGTTCAAAATCTAAACCAATTTTTCGTGTGCCTATTTCTATATACTTTGACATAAATACACCCCTGTACTTAATTCTTATAATACACTCCAATATTCTAAGAAAGGATTTAGACTATCCATTATAGTCGGACAGAAATCTCCATTTTGTATCATTTGCTTAATTTCTTCTATTGTTGCCCATTTCGCATCGTTAACTTCCTCTTCTTGCAACTTCAAATCAGAGATAGCGAAATCTTGTCTTACATGATATATATCGACAAAGTCTTTTTCTCTTCTAATTGATTTTATCAAATTATAATCATTATTCATTTCTATTCCAAGTTCTTCTTCAAACTCTCTTTTTAGAGTTGTTTCAGAATCTTGACCAGAAATCACTCCTCCACCAGGATTTTCCCATTTATTTGGAAAAAGTCGTCTTGATCCGGCTCTTTGCTGAATATAAACATTACCTTCTTTATTAGTAACCCATATATGAACAGATAATTTATACTTCCCTTTCTCTATTGGTTCACCTCTGACAATACTTTCTCCCGTAAAAACTCTATTTTCATCATACAAATCTATTTTTTCCATAACAACTCTCCTTATTTTTTATTCTTTCTAACATTTCAATGTCTTTATCTTTTGTATCAAAAATTGTCGCAAATTCTTTAACTAATGGCTGTATTCCATCGCTTTTACCATAAACACACGCTATACAGATTGTATTATCAACATTCCCACAAGTTTGCCTTTTTCTTACAGCCGAAATAATTGCATTATTCCACCCCTTCTTTACCGAAGTTTTATTTAAATCTGCATAAGCAAGAAAATTTTGGAAGTCCATACAACAGGCAGTCATAAAACCTTCTTTTGTTATTGTTATAGAGTTAAAAACATAACTACACGGAATATTAAACTTTTCTTTTTTTGCATTTTTTGAAATCAAGCACTCATTAATTTGCGGAAGTAATCCTCCTTGATTCTTGACATACTGCACAACAACCGTATCACAATATTTTGCAAAGAATTCTTCTACATCTTTTTTGTCATAGTCAATATAACTTGTAAGAATACAAGAGACAAACAATTTATTATTATAAGTTTTTTGCAATTCTTTGCAAGTCTTTAAATTTTTAATAACAATATCAAACGCATCTATGCCATGAATAAACAAATAATCCTCTCTGTTTATCGCATTAATTGAAAACTTGATACTATCCAAACCCGCACTTAATAAAGGCTCAATTTTTTCTTTATTGGCCAATAATCCGTTAGTTGTAAGATATACATAACTATAACCTATATTTTTAGCTTCTTGAATTAAAATATCTAATTTGTCATATAATAAAGGCTCTCCAGTTGCATAAAAACCAACTTCTCTTGTACCTAATTCGTAACACTCTTTAAGAACTCTTGTCGCTAAATCAAAATCGATATCACCATGACTACGTGTCATATTTCTGTTATAACAAAATATGCATTTATTATTACACCTGTTAGTAACTTCAATAAGCAAATTTCTTTCGGGAAAGATACAATTTTTGTTTGTTGTAAATTTCTCCTTAATTCTATTTTTAATATCTACTTTCATGTTTTTATGATAACATATTATTTTAATAAAAAAAAACGTTTTGTTAATATTTATATTTCTAGTAAACTCATAGTATAATTAAGGAGTAGAAATTATGACAGAATATGAAGTATATGATATCTTTCTAAATTTTGAAGAACAAAACAACTTATTTAAATATACTTACAAAGATATTAACATATGGGATTATGCAAGATACCACTATTACAAAGTATTAAATTGCACACTTCTTAACATGACTAACATGATAAAAACGCCTGTTATGCCAAAGAATTTTGAAACTAACGACTATATCAAAGAGCATTGCTTAAATTTTGATAAACTAAAACCTTGCGACATAATTTTGATGGGTGATACAAGAAGAGTAAAACAATCTGACGGTTTCTTTCATGACATATATATGGATAATATTCCAGATATATTAACCGACTACTCCTATCTTTGCATCGAAGACCCTTTTTGGAATTTTTTCCCTCACAAAACTGTTTCTCATTATATCCCTGCTTATACAAATAACATAATGTATACAGATAATGAAATTTTAAGATTTTATAATATGTTATTTGATGAACATTCTATGTCAGAAGAGAAAGAATATTTAACTTCTATTCTAGAAGTCATAACAAGAATATTTGAAGAACATTTTAAAATTGATTTCAGTTCTTCTAAATCAAACTCTTTATCTTTTATTCTATTTAGCCTATTCACAGAAGACTATTATAAAAAAATTTTAAAAATAACAAATCCTAAAATTATCTTTATTTTGTTTCATCCTAATCCAAGTACTTGGTCTTTGTTACGTTGCGCAAAATTACTAAATATTCCTGTTATTGAAATTCAACATGGAATAATTGGTGAATTTGAACCAATTTGGCATAAGTTCAAAAACACAAGAAAGCAACATCTTTTGCCCGATTACATATTTAGTTTATCTAAAAGATTCTTTTATGAAAATGATATGTTGCTGACAGAAGGAAAAAACAAAGTAAAATTCGTCGGTTATCCATTTTTGGAAAACAAAATAAAACAATACGATATAACCAAGAAGGACACAATAAAAAACAAAATATATTCTTTTTGTATCACAAACTAATATTGGAAAAAGCTTAGCTGAGTTTGCATCAAGTCTTGCAGATTTACTTAAAGGAAAGAAAGATTATCAAATAATATATAAGTTACATCCTTATGAGTTGAATACAGATTATCGATGTTTGAGAAAAGAAAATATAACAATTATCAATAATTTAGACAAAGATTTATATTATTATGCGAATATTTCTTCTATCCAAATAGGAGTATATAGCACTGCAATTTACGAAGGAACTTCTTTTAATACTACTACAATTATTGTCGATGGCATCATGGGTAGCCAAGAGGCAATGAAAGTATTGAAAAATATACAAGGAGTATATTGTGCTAAAACAGCTAAAGAGGCATTTGATATAATCTTAAACAATCCAGAAAAAACACCAACTGATATGTCGCTTTGGACTCCAGTAAACAAAAATTTGTATAATAAATATGTTAAACAAATTATAAACAAATTCACTAAAGCTTAAAATCTGTTTTTTGAATAATATAACATAAAAATAATAATCGGAGATAAAACTCATTGATTATTATTTTTTTATAATTTATTAAAATATATAATTTTGTGTAAAAAAACTGTTAATCGTTCAACATTTTTGAAAAATTTATGATATAATACACTCTGCTTAGGGCTTTTTTAGATTAATCCCATAAATAATACGGACAAGGTATAACATCAATATTGGTTTTGTTCGTTTTGATGAACAAATCGATGAACTCTTAATAAACAGAGCCAATTATACCGAAAGTTTAAAGACTGCTGAATGGGAATTGTTAACAACTGTAATCCCCTCTTAATATATAAAAAATAACTTCTTAAAAAGAAAAATTGAAATACTACGATCAATATTATAACAATAATTAATTAAACTTTGAAATCGTCTATAAAATAGTTTGTAAAATAACCCCTGTATATTGCAATAATAATGAGTTGTTTTTAGCAAAGTTATCTATACATGAAATAATGAAATAGATATACTAAAAATAAAAAGTGATTGGGAAATCATTTAATCTGCACAATCACTATATATATTTATACATCTATTAAACAAAGAAATACTTATAAATTATTTTCAAAACTACAATTTTATTATCATGAATTTATTTCTAAATTGTTTTCCATTGGTTTAAGACTTTATTATTTGCAAAACAGAACAATTTTTAAATATAAAAAGACGCTATTCTTTGAAGTGAACCCCGTAGGGGTCACTTCAAAAGATTATTAATTATTTTTTGATTTATCTTTTAATAAATGTTTTTAAATAATTCATTGCAATAATATTGTGTTTTTTGCTAAACATATGCTTTCCACCATCAATATAATGAAGTTCTATTGAG
>CAZVVP010000042.1:0-7271 GCA_964630515.1 uncultured Christensenella sp.
CGTACTCACAAAATTGGTGAGGTTCACGATGGTGGAGCTACAATGGACTGGATGGCACAAGAGCAAGAAAGAGGTATCACTATTACTTCTGCTGCTACTACTTGCTTCTGGAAAGACCATCAAATAAATATTATTGACACACCGGGACACGTTGACTTTACTGCTGAAGTAGAAAGATCATTGAAAGTTCTAGATGGTGCTGTTGCGGTTTTCTGTGCTAGAGGTGGTGTTCAACCACAATCTGAGAAAGTTTGGAGACAAGCTGACAAGTACAGAGTACCAAGAATTGCATTTGTTAACAAAATGGATAGAGATGATGCTAATTTCTTAAGAGTTGTTGAGCAAATGAGAGAAAGATTAGGTGCTAATCCACTTCCTATCCAATTGCCTATTGGTCAAGCTTCTGAATTTAGAGGTATTGTTGACCTTGTTACAATGAAGGCAGAAATTTATAAAGATGATTTAGGTAAAGAAATTGAAGAGACAGAAATCCCTGAAGATATGAGAGCTCAAGCAGAAGCTATGAGAGAAAAAATTGTAGAAGCTGCTGCAAGCCAAGATGATGCTTTGATGGAGAAATACTTTGAGACAATGGATTTGTCTGTTGAGGAAATTAAACAAGGTCTTAGAAAGGGTACTATCAATATGTCTTTCAGTCCAGTACTTTGCGGTTCTGCATTTAAGAATAAAGGTATTCAGTTCTTGCTTGATGCTATGATTGCTTATATGCCAGCTCCAAATGATATTGAAGCTATTAAGGGTACTAAGCCTAATAGTGAAGAAGAAGTTGCAAGAGAGAGTTCTGATACAGAACCTTTCGCTGGTCTAGCTTTTAAGATTATGACAGACCCATTCGTTGGAAGATTGACTTTCTTCCGCGTATACTCTGGAACTCTTGCTTCTGGTAGTTATGTATATAACTCTTGCAAGGGAAGAAAAGAAAGAGTAGGTAGACTTATTAGAATGCACGCAAATAACAGACAAGAGATTGATGAAGCTTTTGCTGGAGATATCGTAGCTATCGTTGGTCTTAAGGATACAACAACAGGTGAGACTCTTTGTGACGAATCTAAGCCAGTAATCCTAGAGAGCATGGACTTCCCAGAGCCAGTTATTAGAGTTGCTATTGAACCTAAGACTAAGGCTAGCCAAGAGAAGATGATTTTGGCTCTAGTAAAACTTGCTGAAGAAGACCCAACTTTCAAGACTTATACAGATCAGGAAACTGGACAAACAATTATCGCTGGTATGGGTGAGTTACACCTAGAGATTATTGTTGACAGACTTCTTAGAGAGTTTAAAGTAGAAGCAAATGTTGGTGCTCCACAAGTTGCATTCAAAGAAACTATTAGAAAAGCAGTTGAAGTTGAAGGAAAATATATCAAACAATCTGGTGGTCATGGACAATATGGTCACTGTTGGGTTAGACTTGAACCTCTTGAGGCTGGTCAAGGTTATCAATTTGAGAACAAAGTTGTTGGTGGTGCTATTCCTAAAGAATATATCCCAGCTGTTGATAACGGTATTCAAGAAGCTAAGCAAAACGGTGTTCTTGCAGGCTATGAGTGTGTAGACTTCAAGGCTACTGTATTTGATGGTTCTTATCATGATGTCGACTCTAGTGAAATGGCATTTAAAGTTGCTGGTTCACTTGCATTCAAAGAAGGTGCTAAGAAGGCAGACCCTGTACTTCTAGAACCTATTATGAAAGTTGAGGTCGAAATGCCAGATGAGTATCTAGGCGATGTTATGGGTAACATTAACAGACGTCGTGGAATGCTTAATGGTACAGAAATCAGAAGTGGTCAACAAGTAATCAACGCAGAAATTCCACTTTCTGAGATGTTTGGTTATGCTACTGACCTTCGTGGATTAACACAAGGTAGAGGTAGTTTCAACATGGAATTCTCACATTATGCTGAAGTTCCAAGAAATGTTGCTGAAAAAGTTATCGGCAATAAAAAAAGTAATGCTTAATTTTGCTTTACTTTTTCCTAAATATATGTAAAAATATCTAGGAGATTTTAGAAAGAGATTTCTAAACTAAAAAATTAATTTAAAAAAATAAATTATAAGGAGAATTTTTTAAAAATGGCTAAAGCTAAATTTGAAAGATCAAAACCACATATCAACGTTGGTACAATCGGACACGTTGACCATGGTAAAACTACTTTAACAGCTGCTATCACAATTACTCAAGCTGCTAAAGGTAATGCACTTCCTATGGATTATAGTGCAATCGATAAAGCTCCAGAAGAGAGACAAAGAGGTATCACTATCAATACTTCTCACGTAGAGTATGAGAGTGCTTCAAGACACTATGCACACGTTGACTGCCCAGGACACGCAGACTATGTTAAAAACATGATTACTGGTGCTGCTCAAATGGACGGCGCTATCCTTGTTGTTGCTGCAACAGATGGTCCAATGCCTCAAACAAGAGAGCATATCCTTCTTGCTAGACAAGTTGGTGTTCCATACATTATCGTATTTATGAACAAAACTGACCAAGTTAATGATCCAGAACTATTAGAATTAGTAGAAATGGAAATCAGAGACCTTCTTACAGAATATGGTTTCCCTGGAGACAAAACTCCTATCATCAAAGGTTCAGCTCTTAAAGCATTAGAAGCTGCTAAAGATGGTAATGTTGATACTGCAGACTGTGCTTGTATCGCAGAATTAATGGACGCTCTTGACTCTTATATTCCAGAGCCAGAAAGAGCTACAGATAAGCCATTCCTTCTTCCAGTTGGGGACGTATTCACAATCACTGGTCGTGGTACTGTTGCTACTGGTAGAGTAGAAAGAGGTACTATCAAAGTTGGCGATACTGTTGAAATCGTTGGTATGAATTCTAAACTTTCTACAGTTGTTACAGGTGTAGAAATGTTCAGAAAGATGCTTGATCAAGCAGTTGCTGGTGACAACGTAGGTCTTCTACTTCGTGGAATCCAAAGAACAGAAATTGAGAGAGGTCAAGTTCTTTGCAAACCAGGTTCAATCCAACCTCATACAGAATTTACAGCTGAGGTTTACGTATTGAAGAAAGAAGAAGGTGGTAGACATACTCCATTCTTCAATGGATATAGACCACAATTCTATTTCAGAACTACTGACGTTACAGGTTCTATCGAACTTCCTCAAGGTGTTGAGATGGTTATGCCTGGTGACAACGTAAGAATGACTATCAAACTTATCACTCCAATCGCTATTGAGCAAGGTTTGAGATTCGCTATCCGTGAGGGTGGTAGAACAGTTGGTTCTGGTGTTGTTTCTTCAATTATCGCTTAATTGAATATAACGCGAACAAAAAACGGTGCTATGTGCATCGTTTTTTTCTTATTTGCGACAATTATTGCAAAATAATAATTCTAGTGAATGTTGTAATATTGACTGTAGTAGTGTATTTATGATATAATTACACATATTTTTATTGATAAAAGGTGCAAATCTTGAAAAAAAGAGTTTCAGTTGTTTTAAAATTTCTAATTGGCTTCTTTTCTATTATAGGTGTTGTTTTTGCTTGCATTTTCGCTGTAAGAGATGGATACTCTATATGGTACAAGAGGTTGTTTTACTTCACTCAGCAGTCTAATATCTGGATAGGAATTCTTTCTCTAGTTATGGCATTTGCGTATGTTATAGAGTGGAGAAAGGGTAAAAAGGTTGTAAAAGATTATATGTATATCTTGAAGTTTGTCTTTACAATATCAATCACCATTACTGGCGTTATATTTTGTTCTATTCTTGGACCCTTTGCCGACGCTGACTACAACGCTTGGTCGTTTAATAGCATAATTACTCACGCGATTGTGCCTATACTTGCTATAATTGATTTCTTTATTGATGATTATGAGATTGTTTTCAAAAAGAGAGTTATGTTTTATTCTCTAATCCCGCCTTTTTCTTACTTTGTCTTCGCTGGAGCTTTAAGTTTACTTAAGGTCGACTTTGGAAGAGGGGAAACTTATCCATATTTCTTTATGGATTTTTCCTCAAAAGCCGGACTTTTTGGCTACGTTGCTAATGAGGGACAAAGGCCTATAGTTGGTACTTTTTATTGGTTGATTGTAATATTTCTATTATTTTTATCCATTAGTTTCCTTTATTACAGACTCCACCCAACAACAAGGAAATTTCTTAAGCGAAAGAAAAATATTTTACAAAAAAAGCACACTTGATTCGGTTTCAAAAATGTAACAAGTGTGTTTTTGTTTTTTATATTATAATATTATATTTTGTTAAAAATTTTAAATATTCATCTTATCTAGCATTTTGTCAAATTTGTTTAACAGTTTCAAGCTATCTGCAGTCATTTTCTCATTTTGTGCTAAGCTATCTGCTCTTCCCACCATGACTAAATATCTCATTAGTTTTTCGCCATTTCCAACTTCTTTTAAATCTGCAATTTCATCTTGAATAAGTTCAGGTGTCAATTTTCGCCAATGAGGATTTGTAAATGGAAAATCCTTAATAAACATAAATATATCATGCTTATATACAAGCCTAGCTAGTATTTTGCCCTCATTTTCGTCAAATCCTAAGCTTCTATATGTTCTGTTGGTAATTTCAAAGCTTTTCTCATTATGCCCAAAAAAACTATCAATTTGCTTGCCATCTTTTATTCTAGTGATATGGCAGGCAGGTTTGCCAATATCATGAAGTAGCATTGTATATGCAAGAAGTCTTCTATCTTGTGGGGGTAAATCTTGTGTTTGCTTATTCATGTTATCTACTGAGTGTAAGATATGTCCCAAAACATTGTATTTATGCCAAGGTGTGTTTTGCTCTTGCTTTTCGCAATCATTAATTTCTGGGAGAATGTCTAGAAGCCAGTTTCTAAAATCTTGATTGTTGTTATATTCTTGATAGAAGTTGTTTACAACGTTATCTGAAATTATAATATTATCTAAAGTGGATAAATAGTTCATTAATTTGCTCCTAATTTAAGTATTTATTATATGTTAGCACAAAAATATATTTTATCCTATAAAAAGCAGGTAAATAAAAAATACTTGGTCATAAGATAATGTGATAATATTAATTGTCAAAATGGGGAAATTGTATCGTAATTTGCTATATAAAAATCTAAATATTTGCTATTGACAAATCTAACCAATAGAGATATAATAAGTCATACAAATTTTTTATTTAGAAACTAGGGGTTAAAAGAATATGACTGATACAATGTTGTTGATTGACAATCTAGTGGAAGGTGGAAGATATATTATAGGTTATGTGGCAAATGGAAAAAATATTGAAAACGGCAATTCTAATGATAGCAGTTATAATGTAGTGTACAAATGCTATATTCCTAACGGAGAAGTAGTCAAAGTCCCAGAGATGAGTAAGTACTTCTTCTATAATCAGTTAAAAAATCATGGCATAAAAAATGTGGTTATAACCTCCAAAGAATGTAGTGACTTCTTAGGTGATTTAGCCAGTGATTACAGGGCTTGCGAATATAGCTTTGAGAAGATTTATAGTTAAATTTGATTATTTTTTGACAATATCTTCACAATTTTTTGACAAAAAATATATATTCTATATAATTATTTCTGGACTCAAAGTTTAGGATAAGTTAAAAAAAACTTTGCTTTAAGTTGATAAGATATATTTCTTATTTGTTTTAAAGCAAAGTTTTTTTATGTATTAAGTTGTTAGTTTTTGGAAGTCATCATTCCAAGAACGCCTGCAACAATTGGAGCAATCATTCCAATCCAAGCACCAGCACCCAAAGATGCAGAAACTGATTGTGTTACACCAAAAGCAGTTGCTGAGCCTACAGGAATAACAACTAGAAGACTTGCAATAACAATAACTACACCAGCAATAAGCATAACGATAGAGCCAAGCTTAGTCATCATGTTAGTAGTTTTGTTACCGCCAGTTACCATGTTCATGATAGCACCAAGAATGAACACTACAGCGCCAACTAAAGCAACGATTAGAGCAATACCAGCTACCATGCTAGCCCATGCCATGAAAGTAGCATCATAAAGCTCAAATGCAGTTACAATGTTAGAATAATCACTAAAGTATCCTGAGAATACCTCTTCTCCAAGTAGTGGAGCAACTGTAGTTGTATCGCCTATAGTACCTACACCATTCCATACATTGATAAATAATGGAAGGCAAATTGCAAGACCACAAACAATAGCAAGTATTGTCATGATCATTTTGCCCATAGACATACCTTTTTTTGCCATAACTCTCCTCCTTACATTTTTTCATAATTAGCATTCCACTAACTACTAATATAATTATACCGACAAAGTTAATATTATGTCAATTAATTAAGATAAATTTCTAAATTTTGGCTTTTTTAGGTGGAAATTATATATTTTAACAATTTATTTAGAAAATTTTTAATACCCCAAAAATATACTTAGACTTAACTTAGATTATGTTATACTAGTAAAGTTTTAGGGTAAAATATAAGTTGGAAAATGGAAAAATATTTGCTAAAATAAGCTTGGAAGTTGAAGGAGTGTGCAAATGAAAGTAGTAAAGAAGCAAAGAAATACTAAAGATTGTTTTATATGCGGGCTAGATAACGAATTTGGAGTCCAAGCACCTTTTTACGAAATGGAAGATGGGAGTTTGTACACAATATTTAAGTTTAAGCCAGAGCACCAAAGCTATCCAGGAAGAGTTCATGGCGGAATAATCACTGCCATGCTAGATGAGTTAGCGGGAAGAGTTTATTGGATTAAAGACCCCAACGCCTTTGCTGTAACAACTAGTCTTGAGGTTAAGTTTAGAAAGCCAGTTCCTTATGATACTGAACTTAAAGGTATTGGCTACATCACCAAAGACACAACTAGAGCGTATGAGGCAGTTGCTACAATTGTGACACTAGACGGCGATATGCTTGCAACTGCTACTATGAAATATATGAAACTTTCTGCCACTCAGATTGCAGGGGATAACATGACAGAAGAGAGTTTTATTGAGACAGAAAACGACAGAACAAGAATTGATTGAGATTAGGAAAAATGTGAAACAAATTATATAAAAATGTTTCATATTTTTTGTTTTTTATCATAAGTGTTGGTAAATTTTATCGTATTTAATTAAGAAGAGCCATTTTTAATTACTTAATTAAAAAACTACTTTAATTGTTTTTTCAAAATTAAGCATACTAAATATACATTTGACTAAAAAGTTAATTAATGGTATTATATAATTAATTATTTTACAAAAATATTGTTTTGGAGTCGTGATGAAGAATGAAAAAGAAAATGCCAAAACCTCAAACTTTCTGG
>CAZVVP010000043.1:0-7254 GCA_964630515.1 uncultured Christensenella sp.
AATAATCATTATAATATATTAATAAAATTATATAAAGGGCTACGTAATATCGGTTTAAGAAACAAAAACAATGTTTCACGTGAAACATTGTTTAAAATTAAAAGTAATTAACTGAAAATCAGTTGATTAAATAACAATTATAAGGCATTTCTTTTGTAAAATATAATTAAATACTGTTATATAATATAAATATAAAATTATAATTAATGATTAAGCAATAATATTATATTGACGATTATAACGGATTTTTTCTTACTTTATTTTGCAATCTTGGATAAATAGTAGGGGTTGGTGCAAGTTTTTCTACTATAATAAATGAACGATTCGATTCTATTTCTTTAATAAAAAAATCTATTCTATCAATAACTTTACAATTAAGCTTGTTTAAGGCATTAGAAATTACTTCTAATTCTTCATCTACATTTTTTCCTTTGTACATAATAAGCCTACCACCAACTTTTAAAAATGGCACACAGTATTCCAAAAGAACATTTGAAGGGGCAACAGCACGCGATACAACAATATCGAAATTTTCCCTATATTTAGGGATTTTTGCCAAATCTTCACATCTAGAATGGACCGTCTTAATTTTATCTAATTTTAATTTATCAATTAACAAACTGATAAAATTTACTTTCTTATTAACTGAATCAACAAGTGTAAAAGAGGTATTGGGATTTAATATTTTTAAAGGCATACTAGGAAAACCTGCGCCACAACCAATATCAATTACTTTAGCATTTTCATACATGAAAATATTACCTAGCATACTATCTAGAAAATGTTTGACAAAAACCTCATCTTCATCCACGATAGCAGTTAGGTTATATTTCTCATTTTCCTCTATAAGATAGTTATAAAATATTGTTAATTTATTGTAGACATTTTCATTAATTTCTATATTATACCCTTCACACATCTTAACAAATTGTGCATAAGTCATTTTTTCCACCTCAGTCAAAAATTGTACATTAATTATAATACAATATTTCCATACATTTGGCAAGCCTAAAAACAGTTAATTATGATATTATTTATTAACAAAATATAATAATTTCGACTTATAATATTTTAATAAACTTAAAGAAACAAAATAAAACGAATATAATTAATTTTATAACTTAAATTATAAAACGAATCTTAAAGCAAATTTGTTAAAAAGCATTTTTATATTTTTACAATTTTACACTTTTAAAAATTACAAAAACGGCTAAATATAGTATTTCTTGCAAATTTAAAAATTTGGTAAATTTTAACATTATTAACAAACAAGTGGGGGTGGGCACAATATTTAAACACTTGCAAAAAACAACCCAAAATATTTAAATTTCAGGTTGCTTAATTTTATAGTTTTATTATAAATTTTTTAATTATAAATTATAACAGAATTAAATATGAATGGTTTTAAATTGTTTAGTTTTTAACCAATGTTTTATTCCATTGGTTCAGCAGGTTCTTGGTATTCACCGTCGCCCTGCATAACAACATAATCTATTATATCTTCACCAATTACAACATTACTAACTACATCAGTATTAGAATAATAGATATATGTTTTATTCTCTGGGTCTTGTTCAGTAGGAATGTTACTATATACATAGATTCTTGGAACATTTTCACTATTGATTGTTACATTTTCCATTGCCAAATGTGTTGCATATTGATAAGATGTATCATGTCTATTTCCCACAACTAGAGCAGCCATTGGAACTTCGTTACCATCAGCTCCCCATTTAGTATCTAAATATTTATTGACGCCAGTTGTATATAATCCTGTTGTTTCAATAGTAGAATTAGTTACAACAACATCACCGCCTCTAACTATCATACCTTGTCTATCACCTTTAATTTGACAGTTATTAATCGTAACTTGGCTAGGAACATTAATAAATACTGCTGTATTATCTGGATTCTCTGAGTTATATCCTGCAGTTATAATTTGAGAATCTCTCAAATAGATTTGAACATTATAGTTAGACACATCATTTGCATTAGTTGCAACGCCATAAGTTTGAGCTTTAATTTCTGATTGATTCACATTAAGCTGAGCAGCATCACCATTACAGTATACAGCAACACCGTTAGAATCAAGGCTGACGCTATCTAAGTTTAATGAGCTATCTTTCATAACTTTAATTGCAGCAGATGTAACTTTTGCAGTTTTGCAGAACAAATTACCATTAGTAAAAGAAACATTTGCACCATTCTGAATTACTGTTTGTGCTGTTGTTTCAGAGTATATTGAGTTTCCATTTAAATCAATATTTACAATACCATTGTAATTAACAACTGTATCTAATGTTATATTTTGCAATATAGTGATATTTTTTATTCCATTATTAATAGCCGAAATATATTGTTCAGATGTATATACACTTGCAAATACATTATCATTATTATAATAGAATTTATAACCATTTTCTCCGATAGTATTATTATATTCATCAAATATTAATTTTAACTCATATGTAATATTATCTTCGACAACAATATCTTGAGTTATAAGTGGAACAATATTAAAACCATATTCAGCAGCTTGCATAATACTATATAATGTATAATAATCGCTAATTTCCATCATAACTGTTGCATTTTCCGATATCATAGAATATCTTAAAGATTCACCCAATTCAAGTTCTTCTTGTGCGTAAACAACTGTTGTTCCTTTACCTTCTTCAGTATTACTATCTATCCAAAGAGAAAGTACTTCAGCCTTTTTCGAAACAAGTTCAGTATTCCTTAATACTAAATTAGTAGCATACTGATAACCTGAACTATTGTTACCTACAACCAAGGTTGCCATAGGAACATTATTGCCATCTCCCCATTTAGCACCTTCAACCTCTTGCATAAGATCTTCGTCATAACTATCATAATATTTAGAATAGTTATCCTTATTATATAAATAATGATAACCTGTATTTATTAATTTACAATCTTCGATTGTTACATCACCGCCTCTTACGATTACGGCTTGTCTATCACCTTCGACTTCACAATCTTTAATATTAACAATGCTAGGTACATTAATAAGAATTGCTGCATCATCAAAACAATCGCTACTTTCTGGATCTTGAGAATATCCAGTAACATCGAATCTTGAATTCTTTAAACTGATAAATACATTATGATTTTCTTCACTTGCAGCATTTGTACTTATTGCATATGTACCACCAATAAGTTCACTATCTTTAACTTCTAATTTGGCAGCATCACCCCTAACTAATACACAAGTTCCTTCTGATAAATATTTTACTTCATTAAGAATTAATGAGCTATTAGCCATTACTTTAATATTTCCAGCAATAGTATTAATACAAGCAAAATCCATTTCACCATCAAACATCTCTAAAGTATTACCATCTTCTACAATAATTGGATTTTCTTTGTTTAAATAAGTTAATTTCTTATTATTTAAATCAATACTTAAATTACTATTCATAACCATAGGTTGATTCATCTCAATATCATTAGCTAATTTAATATTTTCAGCACCCAATTCAATCAATTTAACAATATCAGCACCACTTGTAGCATTGTAATAATAATTAACTTGAACATTTGTAACACTTGCAGTTTTTACCACTGTATTATTTTTGTCATTAAGAGTAAACTCAAAGTGAGATTTAATACCCCAGTCGTCCTCAAAAACTTCTACTGCAGAAACGATTGTTGCACCAGTTTTGCCGATTGCAGAATGTTCTGTCACAGTATCTCCTATTTTCCAATACCCCTCAGCTGTTATAGTAATTGTAGGAACAACTCCGTCTTCACCTTTCGCTTTGACTCCTGTATCAGTTGTACCTATCCACCATGTGCCTGTTGTGTTGTTTATAAATGGTGTTAATCCATCTTCTCCATTTCTGCCGTTGAGTGATTCCAACCAAGCTTCTTCGTCTCCAACAAAACCATTTTCTACAGCGATTTGATAAGCACTTAAACCATTATCTCCGTCTACACCATCTTCTATAGTTGTAACTTTAGACCAACCAGTACCAGTTAATTTAAAGATTTCGTTAGTATCTTCATTTAAGAAGAAATCGCCCTCCTTATAACCAGTAACAGTAGTTGGAGTTGTGTCTCCGCTATACCAAGTAGCTCCATTTATTCCAGATGCTCCAGTCTGTCCTGTATCACCTTTAAGTGTTCCAAGTTTTTCCCAAGCATTATTGGAGTATTTGTAAATATCCAAAGTATCTGTCTCTAGATAGAAATCTCCATCTTCAGCTGGATTAGCAGTTGTATTTGGAACTTCAACTCCACTATAAAAACTAATATTGCTTAGTGGTACTTCTGGTGGAAACCCCTCATCACAACCCGTAATAAGACCTGTAGTTCCTGCCATCATTGTAGCTCCAAGCAATGTACTAAGCAAACTTTTCTTAAGCACATTATATGGAAGTTTTTTCTTGTCTTTTTCTTTATTCATCTTTATCTCCTTTAATTTTTTTCTATTTTTTGCCAACAACAATATTTATCTTCTGTTAGCTATAACAAATAAAGAGCAAAACTTTTTAGCCACTACTATTATACTCCATGTTGATAGATCTACCAAAGAATAATTAAGATATTTGTCGATTACAAAAAACTAGTTACATCAATATTCTAGCATTACCAATTGGTAAAAGTCAAGTAATTTTGTACCAATTGGTATATATTGTGTATATTAGTTAAAAACTAAAAAACAACACTTTCGGATAAATAAAAAATGAATAAATTTGCAGATAGATTAAGAGAGTTAAGGGAAGAAAAAGGTATTAGTCAATATGAACTTGCCAAAGCTATTAAAGTTAGCCCTGCTTGTATTAATCGATGGGAAAAAAGTTTAAGAGTACCAAACATTGATGGCATAATATTACTATGTCAATATTTTTATTGTACTGCAGATTATTTAATAGGTTTAGAAGATTAAAAAACATCAACTCTACGATTTGTAGAGTTTATTTTTTGTCCTCTACAAAATTAGTCAAAAGAGTATAGCTTAAATTAGAAAAATAGATAAATTAAAGATAATTATAGTGATATACTGCTTGTGTTAAAAGCAAGCGAAAAATATTTTCAACTAGTCTTGCAACAAAATATACTTTGATTTTTAAGGAGAAATAATGGAAAATTTAATAATTTCACTAGAGGCTACTTGTGATTTACCAAAAGATTTAATAACAAAACACAATTTCAAAATAGTTGATATGGATTTTCTTATTGATGGGGAAGTTTATTCGACCAGCAAAGATGATGTCATCTCAACATCTCTTTATGAAAAAATGAAAAAAGGAATCAGGACTTCAACAAGTCAAGTTAATGATGAGTTGTATTACGACTTTTTCAAAAAGTATTTAAAAGAGGACTCAATTATTCTTCACCTAGCCTTCTCAAGCGGACTTAGTTGCACATACAAAAGTGCAGTGTCTGCATCAAATAAAATAAACGAAGAATTAGGAAATAAAGTCTATGTAATTGACTCTCTATGTGCATGCTCTGGACAAGGAATGCTTGCTATCTTAGTGAGTCAATTTGCAAAGAAAGCAAAGAATATAGAAGAAGTAATAAAGTATGCTGAAACAACAAAAATGCAACTAAATCATATATTTACTGTTGATAATCTAAAATATTTGGCGAACGGCGGAAGAGTAAAGGGAAGCACTGCCTTTGTTGGAAACTTGCTTAACATAAAACCTGTAATGAAAATGGACAACGAAGGTCATCTTGTATCTTATGGCAAAGTTTTGTCAAGAAAGAAGTCTCTTTCAGCTTTATTTAACAAATTTAAAGAAACAATACTTAAGGGAGAAAAGCTTTGCTTTGTATCCCATGCGGACTCTTTAGACGATGCTTTATTTATTGCCAAGTTAATGGAAGATGAGGGATATAGTCCAATTGTGACCGATTTAGGCCCAGTTATTGGTTGCCATTCAGGGCCAGGAACTATAGCTTTATTCTATTTGGCAAATGAGAGATAAATCGTAACATAAACTATCTAAAACTGTGGAAAGATTTGCCACAGTTTTTTTATATAAAAATTTAGTATTGTCAAATCACAAAATATATGATAAAATAGATATATAATTTGAGTTAGATAGAGGTTTTTTAATATGAAAGATAGCACTAGAATCCCATATTATAGATCAATAGAACTTGCCACATTGCCAGATAGTGAGAAAGAAGAATATAACAAGAAGTATTTATCTCTAAGAAGAAAAATGCGTTCTCTTATTGCACATCAAGAAGTTCGTGATGACAAACCTAACATGATGACTTATATTTCAAAATCCAATTTAAGAGATTTTCGCTATATAGCCAACGCTAAGATTATGGAAGCTTTTATTGGCAAACAAAGATATATGGAAGAAGTTCTAGAATATTACGATTCTAGAAAAAGTCCTATTGATAATTTTGACCTATATACTATGTATCATTTCTATAGGTTTAAAGAAAAGATTATGAAAGAGGCAAGTAACACTATAATAAATTCGCGAACTTTAAACCCAGAAAAGCCAATTAATTTCGATTTCAACTCTGTTTTAGCAAAAGCTGAGAAAGAATATTTCTCAAAATCAGATATTAACAATATGTTTGTTAACAGAGGTTGGTTTAAATTTATTAATTCACCAATCAAGTCATATAAGACTATTACAAAAAGACAAGAGGACAAGTTAAAAGAATATCAGAAAAATTATTCTGATAAACCTAATGAGGAAGCTTTGGATATAGCCCAAATACCTTGTGAATACGAAATTAAAGCCGATGTCCTATATTACATGCTTAGCAAAGTTGAGAAGAATATCGGACCTTATGAGGCTGACAGATTAAGACTTGCCTACACTGGAACATTTGCTAAAAACTTCGAAAATTTAAGTATGTCAAAATACGCAATAGAATATCTTAAAGATTTATACAATTTCTCAGGCAATATTGATGAAATTATTGAAGAATTATCTAAAACTAAAGAAAATTCTACTATTCCTGCTGATGTTGAATACAATTGTCTTGACAAGGAAAATACACCAAAAGAGCCTGTACAATACACAGTATTTGAAAACGATTAAGAATTTAGAAAATACTTTTACCAAATGGGAGATAATGACAATTAATCTCCTAAATAATAAGCATTTTAATTCGCTTTTTGACAAAAAGTTAACATTTGATACTTTACACAAATCTTCATTGTGTAAAGTTTTTTTATTATTGATAATTCATAAAAATCTAACAAACATTGGAAATAGAATTATAAAGATGAATTTGTATGCTGAAAAC
>CAZVVP010000044.1:0-7118 GCA_964630515.1 uncultured Christensenella sp.
GGCCTTTTGTTAAATCATATAAGGACATCTCTACCTTGACAGAATCGCCAACTAGAATTCTTATATTATTTAAGTGTAGCTTACCAGATAGATATGCAGTTATAATATAACCATTGGTAAGTTTTACTTTGAAATTAGCATTTCGTAGAACTTCTACAACAACGCCTTCCGTTTCAATCACATCTTGCTTTGACAAAATAACAGCCCCCTTATCTAAAATCTTTTAAAACTTTAATAATTTGTGAATTATCTAATTTATTATTGTTTATCAAGTCTAATATCTCATTGGACAAGCCAACCTTAATAATATGTTTAATATTCTTTCGTTTTGGTTTATCTAAAGGTCTGTTCTTACCATTTGTGAGATAAGCAAAATTCTTAGTCGTGTCAACAACAATAAAAATTTCGTTTTTGTCATGACCTGAAATTGTGCGTACAATTAGCCCTTTTTCGACATTTTGCATAGTTTTCTATTACCTGCTTTATAAAGTTAATATTTCAACACCATTTTCAGTAATTAGCACAGTATTCTCATAATGTGCTGAAGGTAAATCATCTTTCGCTTTGCAAGTCCAACCATCACTTAGGAACACAACTTTCTTGTCTCCCATATTAACCATAGGTTCAATTGCAATAGTAGCACCTTTAGCAAGTTTAACTCCACTACCAGCTCTACCAAAATTTGGAACCATTGGGTCTTCGTGCATCTCTCTGCCTATCCCGTGTCCGACCAATTCTCTAACAACAGAATAGCCATTTTTTTCCACATAAGTTTGTATACGATTAGAGATGTCTCCTACAAAAGCGCCAGATTTTAGACCTTTAATACCTTCAAAAAAACTTTGCTCAGTAACTTTTATTAATCTTTTTACCTTAGGGCTTACTTTTCCAACTGTATATGTTCTTGCAGCATCTCCATGAAATCCCTTATAATAAGCGCCACAATCTATACTAATTATATCTCCATCTTTAAGTACAGTATCATCAGGTATACCATGAACAACCACACTATTAATAGAAGTACAAATAGTTGCAGGGAAACCACCATACCCAAGGAATGATGGTTTCGCACCACGACTCTTAATATAATTGTAAGCAAGTTTATCAAGCTCCTTAGTTGTTATACCAACACGAACTTGAGTTTTCAAATAATCAAGTGTGTCACGTGTGATTTGACAAGCGACACGCATAATTTCTAAATCTTTTTCGGTTTTAATGTTAATCATTATACACCTAGATTGTTTTTAGTACTTCATCAACCAACTTATAAGTTTTTTCAATCTCATCGGTTGCTTGAATTGCACTAAATACATTCTTATTTTTGTAAAATTCTACAACATCTTGTGGAACGGCTTGTTTCTTAAGTCTATTCTTAATAACCTCAGGCTTATCATCATCTCTAACATAAACCTCACCACCACATTTTTCGCATTTACCATCTTTTAACCAATCTAATGAAGTGGAATTACCACACTCTCTACACATTCTTCTGCTAGAAAGTCTCTTAATAATCTCTTCTTCGCTTAGGTCGATAAGTAAAGCTTTGTCAATTGTTGCCATTTTTTCAAGTGCTTGAGCTTGCACCAAATTTCTTGGAAAACCATCTAAAATAAATCCATCTTTACAAGCGTCGCTTGCAAGTCTATCTTCAACAATTTTGATAGTCAATTCTTCTGGAACCAACTCTCCTGCTTCAACAAATTTCTTAGCTTGTTTTCCTAATTCTGTATCGTTTTGAATATTCCATCTAAAAATCTCTCCAGTTGAAATGTGAGGAACGCCATATCTTTCGCTAATTAATTTAGCCTGAGTTCCTTTGCCACTACCTACTGGCCCTAACAATACTAAACGCATAATACCTATCCTTTTGGTTGCTTATTTTAAGAAACCTTTATAATTTTTCATAAGCATTTGTGCTTCAAGTTGTTTATCTAATTCAATTGCTACTGATACAACAATTAATAATCCAGTTGCACTAAATGCATTAACAAGAGTACCTGTACCGATTATTTTAAATATAATACTTGGAATCATTGCAATCAATGCTAAGAAAATAGCACCAAATAATGTAATTCTATTAGATATCTTTTTCAAATAATCTGCAGTAGCTTTACCTGGTCTAATTCCTGGAATAAATCCGCCGTTTTGTTGAATATTCTTAGAAACATCAACTGGATCGAAAGTGATTTGTGCCCAGAAATAAGCAAAACCAATAATGAAAATTGCCATTAAGACAAAATATAACCAACTTTGAGTTCCAATATATTTATTGATAAATTGAGCAAATCCGCTCTGGGAATTTGGAGCAAATAAACTCATAATTATTTGTGGTAAAGAGATAAATGTCATAGCAAAAATTATTGGCATAACACCTGTAGAATTAACCTTGATAGGAATATATGTGCTTTGACCGCCATACATTTTTCTACCTTTAATTTGTTTTGCATATTGAACAGGAATCTTTCTCTCTGCCATATCCATAAATACAATAAAACCAAAAATTACAATTAATGCTATTGCGAAATAAAGTATTTCTAATAACATTTTTGTATTACCGTTAAATACACCATTTTCAGCAAATAAAGCTGAATATAGGCTATTACCAAATGTTGATAAGATACCTACGAAGATAAGTAATGATAATCCATTACTAACACCAACTTCAGTAATCTTTTCACCCAACCAATAGGTTGCCATTGAGCCTGCAACCAATATTAAAACTACCATACAAGAAACTAACCAAGCTGGTCCAATCTCTGTATTAATAACTGATTGATAAGAAACTACAATTGCGATTGACTGAATAAGTGCTAAAACTAAAGCACAATATTTGGTATAAGTTGACATTTTTTGTTTTCCTTCTTCGCCCATACGGGAAAGTCTTTGTAGACCAGGAATAACCAATGTCAATAACTGAATAATAATAGATGAACTAATATATGGGGAAACTCCAAGTGCAAATATAGAACCATTCGCTAAAGCTCCACCACTAATAGAGTTAAGTAAGCTCATGAATGTAAGTTCATCACCCACACCTAAACTTTCCTTAAATACTGTAGTATTAAGTCCTGGAATAACAATCCAGCAACCTAATCTATATATAAGAACAAGACCGATTGTAATAAAAATCTTCTTTCTTAAGTCTTTGTCCTTAAAGGCATCTACAAGTCTTTTAAACATTATAGCACCTCGATTTTGCCACCTGCATTAACGATTTTTTGTATTGCGTTTTCAGAAAACTTCTTAGCTTGAACTGTAAAAGGTTTAGTAACATTTCCATTTCCCAATACTTTTAAACCATAAGGGGCAACTTTACTTATTATATTTTTCTCTTGCAAGAATTCGATATTAATAACACTATTTGCTTCAAACTTCTCTAAGTCTGCTACATTAATGATATTATAAACTTCTTTGAAGTTCTTGTTATTGAAACCTCTTCTTGGAAGTCTTCTAGTTAATGGCATTTGACCACCTTCAAATCCTGGTCTTACGCCACCACCACTTCTTGAATTTTGACCTTTAGTACCTCTTCCAGCTGTTTTACCTAAACCAGAACCAATACCTCTACCCACTCTTTTGCTAGCAAAAGTTGAGTTTGGAGCAGGAGCTAATTGATGTAATTTCATAAAGTTTACCTCCTATACTTCCTCAACACGAACTAAGTGTTTGATTTTGAAAATCATGCCTCTAACAGCATCATTATCTGGAAGTTCGTTTGAAGAATTTAATTTGCCAAGTCCTAGAGCTTTAGCAGTTCTAGCTTGGTCTTTATTATAACCAATAGTACTCTTAACAAGAGTAACTCTTAATCTTTTTTCAGCAACTGTTTTAGAAGACTTTTTTGTAGTAGATTTCTTAACAGTTGTTGTCTTTGTTTCTAATTCTGCCATATTTAAAATCTCCTATATTATAAAATTTCTTCTACAGTTTTGCCTCTAAGAGCTGCAACTTGTTCTTTTGTTCTTAATTGTTGTAATGCATTAAGAGTTGCCTTAACGCAGTTAATCTTATTTCTTGAGCCATAAGATTTAGCTGTAATATCTTTAATTCCGCATAGTTCAACAACTGGTCTAACAGAACCACCTGCGATAACTCCAGTACCTTCTGGTGCAGGAATTAATTTAACCATGCTTGTACCAAATTTACCTACAACTTCGTGTGGAATAGTAGTTGCTTCTAGTGCAACTTTTACCATTCTCTTCTTAGCAATAGCGGTTGCTTTCTCAATTGCATTAGGAACTTCAGCAGCCTTACCATTACCAATACCAACTCTTCCGTCTTTGTCTCCAACAACTACTAGAGCGCTGAATCTCATGTTTCTACCGCCCTTAACAACCTTAGTGATACGGTTAACATTTACCAATTTGCTTTGAATTGGGTCAACTTCTTTTTCTCTTCTTGGAGCTCTACGGTCAAATGATTTTTTCTCAAATGATTTTTTCTCGTTATTTTGCATTATCTTTCTCCTTAAAAATCTAATCCACCGTTACGGGCACCATCAGCTAATGCTTTAACTCTACCAGTGTAGATGTAACCAGCTCTGTCAAATACAACAGCTTTAACACCTTTCTTAATAGCTAATTTAGCAACTGCTTCCCCAACGATAAATGCTGATTCTTGTTTTGATTTACCTTGAATGCTTTCTGCAATGTTCTTGTCCATTGTAGAAGCACTAACTAGTGTAATTCCCTTGGAGTCATCAATAACTTGACAATAAATTTGATTAAGACTTCTGTGAACACTTAGTCTAGGTCTTTCTGTAGTACCGTTTACTTTATTTCTAACACGGTTTGCTCTTATTTTTCTTTCGGCATTTTTATCAATCTTATTAATCATATTACCTAATCACTCCTTATTATTTTTTACCACTCTTAACTTCTTTTCTTACAACTTGTTCGTCGCTGTAATAAATTCCGTAAGCATGATATGGTTCAACTGGTTTGATATCTCTTATTTTTAGTGCAACTTGACCAACTAGTTCTTTGTCTACACCTTTAACGATTATTTCATTCTTATCACAAGATAATACAATACCTTCAACTGTTTTAACTTCTACTGGGTGACTAAAACCAATGTTCAAAACTAGGTCTTGACCTTTTTGAGTGATCTTGTAACCTACGCCATTGATTGTTAATCTCTTTTCAAATCCCTTGCTTACACCTTCAACCATGTTATTGATGATTTGTCTATAAAGACCGTGGTATGCGTTGAATTTAGGGTCTGTATTATTGTTCTCAACAGTTAGAGTTTGTCCATCTAACTTGTAAGTCAACTTTGGTTCTACTCTTTTAGTGATAGTTCCAAGTGGACCAGTAACGGTACATTTATCGCCTTCTATAGCAACAGTAACTCCAGCAGGAATTGTGATTATTTTCTTACCTATTCTACTCATCTCTTCCTCCTACCAAACATATGCCAAGACTTCGCCACCGATATTTGCATTACGTGCTTGCTTGTCTGTCATAAGTCCTTTGCTTGTTGATATAATAGCGATACCTAAACCATTAATAACTCTTGGAAGCTCTTCAACTCCAGCATATATTCTTAAACCTGGTTTAGATATTCTCTTTAAACCGTTAATAACTTTTTCGCCATTAGGGCCAAATTTAAATTCGATTACCATATTAGATTGTACGCCTTCACCTTCTACTTTATAAGAAGAAATAAAGCCTTCGTTAAGTAGCAATTCTGCAATAGCAATCTTTGTTTTTGATGTCGGAACGGAAACACTTTTATGTTTTGCGCTAAGAGCATTTCTCATTCTTGTTAGCATATCTGCTATTGGATCTGTAAAATACATAAACTTATCTCCTTTTTACCAACTTGATTTCTTTACACCAGGAATCTCACCCTTGTATGCTAGCTCTCTAAAGCATACTCTGCAAATACCATACTTTATAAGTACAGAATGTGGACGACCACAAATATTGCATCTAGTGTATTCTCTTGTGCTATATTTTTGTTCTTTTTTCTGTTTTTCAATTAATGCTTTTCTTGCCATACGAAATACTTTCCTCCTATCTCTTTCTGAAAGGCAAACCCATATGTTCTAGTAATAGCTTTGCATCCTCATCTGATTTTGCTGTAGTAACTATAACGATATCAAGACCTCTAATCTTATCAATCTTATCATAAGAAATCTCTGGGAATACTAATTGTTCCTTAAGACCTAATGCATAGTTACCTCTACCATCGAAAGCCTTGTCAGAAATTCCTTGGAAGTCTCTTACACGTGGTAGAGCAATAGATATAACTTTATCTAAAAACTCATACATTTTGTCACCTCTAAGAGTAACTTTAGCACCAATTTTGTTACCTTGTCTTAACTTGAAGTTTGCAATAGACTTCTTAGCAGTAGTAACAAGTGGTTTTTGACCAGTTATAATTCCTAATTCATCAACTGCTTTGTTGAAGCTTTGAGAATTGTCTTTACAATCTCCCAAACCACGGTTAACAACGATTTTCTCAATCTTTGGAACTTGATAAATGTTTGTATAACCTTTTTCTTTCATAATAGCAGGAACAACAACTGTATTATATTTTTCTCTTAATCTATTCATCTTTGCTTATTCCTCCTATTCGTTATCACTTTTCTTAGTAGTAGTTTTCTTTGCTACAGTTTTCTTAGTAGCTGTTTCTTTCTTTGCTGTAGTAGACTTAGTAGTAGTCTTCTTAGCAGTAGTTTCTTTAACTGCCTTAGTTTCTTTCTTTGTTGTTTCTTTCTTAGCTAGTTTAACATCTAAAGATGCTCCACATTTCTTACAACATCTAACTTTTTTGTCTCCATCTAACTTGTGAGCAACTCTTGTAGCTTTGCCACAAGTAGCACAAACTATTTGAACATTAGAAGCATCGATTTTGCCTTCTTTCTTAATAATTCCGCCTTTCTCACCAGCTTTTCTAGGTTTTTGGTGCTTAGAAATAATATTTACACCAGCAACAACAACAGTGTTATCAGATGGATTAACAGAAATAATATTACCAGTTTTGTTCTTATCTTTACCAGCGATAACTACAACATTATCACCTTTCTTAACATGTAATGACATATCTTAATTTACCTTCCTTTTATAACACTTCTGGAGCCAATGAAATTATCTTCATAAAGCCTTTGTCTC
>CAZVVP010000045.1:0-6895 GCA_964630515.1 uncultured Christensenella sp.
GCGTCTTAACCGCTTGACCATAGGGCCATATTTGTTATTCTAGTATAACATACCAAATAACCAATTGCAAGCATTTCTTTCAAAATTATATAAAAATTTTTATTTTCTGAAATTTTTAATTATTTAATTGTGTTTGGCTATAAATCGAAATTTGTGCTAAAATTTAAGTTAGATATCTATAAAAAAGGAATCTTTATGAAAAGTTTTAGTAAAAAACTAAGTTTTATTCTTGTAGTTCTTATATTGCCAGTGCTTATCTTTACAGGGTGCACTAGAGGAGAGCTTGTATCTTCTGGCGTTAAAGATGAGTTATACTATATCAATAATTACGACATACAGATAGAGGTAGATGAGTATCGTAACTGCCTTATTACAGAAAGAATTAAAGTTGAGTTTCTAACCTCTTCTGCGGGCATCACTAGAAGAATCCCAGAAGCACATGAGATATATAGAGAGGACGGCACAACAGATAGGATTAATTCTAAGGTTGAGAATTTCAAAATCATCTCCAATGGTGCTAGCGAAAATAGAATTTATGACACCTACAAAAGTGGACTATACTATGTAGTAGAACTTGGCTTTGATTATAAGAAGTCACAAACTACCCACAATTACTATTTCTCTTACGAATATAATCTTGGAAATGATAATACAGACGATTATGACGAATTCTATTTCAACATTATAGGCACTGGTTGGGACTGCGAAATCTATAATATAACCTTTGATGTGACTTTACCAAAAAGTTATGAGTTTGATTATGACACACTAGGTGCTACTTACGGAGAATACGGCTCAACCAATACATTGTTTGACAATATTAATGCAACTTTTGGATTTGAGAATGTTAATGACAAATGCGTTATTTCTGGAAGTATAGACTATCTTGATGCATTTGAAGGGTTAACTCTTAGAGCCCAGATGACAGATGGATACTTTGAATACTATGTCGATATATTTGGGATTATCCACTTAGTTGGAAGTATATTATTAGGTCTTATTCTTATCATTATTTGTATTATTCTTTGGAAAAAGTATGGCAAAGACCACGAATTAGTTAAGCCTGTAATGTTCTATCCTCCAAAGGGCATGAACACCATTGACTTGGAACTTAATTATAAGTTAAAGAATACCACCAAAGGAGTAGTTTCACTAATTGTTTGGCTTGCAAGCAAGGGCTATATCAAGATAGAAGAGAACAACCAAGATAGTTGCTTAATACACAAAATCAAAGACTACGACGGCGACGATTCTAGAGAGAAGATGTTGATGGAAACGCTATTCTCATCATCTAATGTAGTTGAAAGCAATAACTTAGGCTCAAAGTTATATGATTACACTCAAACAATATTTAGTACTGGCAAAATCAAGAAAGAAAAGTTCTATGACAAATCGGGAGAGTCGAAAATCAAAAAAATAGCAACATTTATATTTTTCTCTTTAGCTCTTATATTGATTAGTCCGATGATAAAAATTTATGGCTTAGATATAGTATATATGATTTGTGGACTTATAACCTCAGTCGTTAGTTATGCTTTTGTGACAAGTGCGTATAGGATAGAAGGTGGAGGAAAAAGACTTACGCTAATGCTTTCGATAATTGTATTATATTTAGTTAGCTATGCTTTCTTCTACTACACAATATTTGCTTATGAGACTGACTATACTATAGGCATCATGATATATTTGATATGTCTTTTGGTAGCAATATTTATTCTTTCTTTCATGTCTAGAAGGACGGCAGAAAATGTCAAAGTTTATGGCGAAATTCTAGGCTTTAGAGATTTCCTTATCAATGTAGAAAAGGAGAAATTAGAACTTCTAATTAACGACGACCCACATTACTTCTTTAATATTCTTCCATACACTTATGTTCTAAATATTTCGGACAAATGGATTAAGAAACTAGACTACTTGCATATAGAAACACCAGACTGGTATGTTTCTACTACAGGAACATATATTACTTTCTATAGTATTAACAGAATAGCTAGAAATACTTCTAATTATATCCACAGTAGACAAGTGTCAGAAAGAATGAGAAGTAGCAGTGGCGGAAGAAGTGGTAGTGGACGAAGTGGAAGAAGCGGAGGCTTTGGCGGAGGCGGAGGTTTCTCTGGTGGAGGTTCTGGCGGGGGCGGTGGCTCACGTAGATAAGCACAAGTAAGACTAGTATAAAAAATTGCAAAAGAAACAATATAAAAAAATACATAGAGGATAAAAAATGATAAACATTATTTCAATAGTAGCTTTAGTTATAGCAATAACTATTCCATTAATAGTTTTTAAAAATAAAATTGGAAAAGAAAAAATTAATTTAATTATAAAAATATTTGCAGTAGGCTTCTTTACATTAAGTATATTTAGAAATTTTCTAAACGATGCATTTATGTTGGTAATAAATGGAGGAGAAACTGGTGGAGTGTATTACGAAACTTCCGATGTTTTCCAAAGCATTCTTCGATGGGGGGGGGTATCTCTTGTATAATATATGTATGTGCCGCATTCTTCAACAAGAGAACAATGAGGAATTATGCAGTATACATAGGTTTCATTTTTGCAGTCCTTTGTACAATCTCTTATAATAATTTCTTAGAATATTTCACCACCGATGTCGATAGAGGATTTATGACTGCTGAGTGGTTTAGACATTTGGAATTTATGCTTGAGATGATTCTAATGTTGGCTGTACCAATTTTGCTTAGGTTTGGAATAGGACATAAGTTTAATGTGAAAGACAAAAGTGAATGGGCACACTTTTTTGGAATTCTACCATTTGTAGTATTAACAGTAATTCCAATAATGGTTCCACAATCTTTATTCGGTTATACAGATTTTGTTATGAAAAAATTCGCATTACCTCATTTTATGTGGATGCTTGGTATTATCGCATTAATTATTGGTATTTATTTTGTGTTCAGAAAGAAAGATAATGAAACAAAATTGTTAGTTTGTGTGTTTTTATCACTTTATCTTCTATATCACTACAATTCCTGTTACTTGATGGGGTTAAACTTAAAAAGAATGCCATTGCAGTTGTGTAATTTAGGTTCATACTTGGTTTTGATTATGTTGATCATAAAGAAACAAAGTTTCTTTGATTTTGTACTCTTGGCAAATGTTCCCGGTGCAATAATAGCAATCTGTGTGCCAGATATTAATAGTGGAATATTTGGTTTCTGGAATGTGCATTTCATAATAGAACATACTTGGGTGTTTGCTATTCCTATTCTGAGTGTGTTGTTTGGATTATTTAAACGACCAGGTAAAGGAGCAATCAAGCACTTTATGATAGGCTTTACTATATACTTTGTAAGCTGTGCAATTGTTGGAACATTATTTAATTGTTTCCTTTATGTACCAGGTGATAGTTTCTTAAATGAAGCAAACTATTTCTATATGTTTGACACTATGGTTCTTGATTTCTTGCCATTCTTGAGCTTTACAAGAGAGTGGGCAGTAACTTTAAGTGATTATACCTTCTATCCATTATATATGGCTGTAATTTATGTGCTTTTCAGTATATTTGCGTTGGTTATATATTGGGTTTTCAAGGGTATCTGCAAATTGATAGATAAGAAAGGTAAGAAAAATAACATTAATTTGGAAGATAATACCTTAGAGCCAAAAGAAGTCTAAAAGTTTTTCTAATTTAAAATCAAGAAAAGGTTATCAAAATGTATTGACAAAGGTCAGCTTTTCCTTTATAATATCTAGGCAAAATCTAAAGTTTTCGAAATTTTATGAAAAAACACTATTATTGCAAAGTGTTTTCGAATGCTAGATTAAATAAAAATTTTTATTTAAATAATATTTTAAAAGGATAAAAGAACAATGAAAAGAACATTCCAACCTAAAAAGAAACAAAGAAGTAAAGTTCATGGTTTTAGACAAAGAATGAAGACTCAAGGTGGCAGAAATGTTATCAAGAGAAGAAGAAACAGAGGCAGAAAGAAATTATCTGCTTAAGTTTGAAGATTAACTAGAGCCAAAATAGAAAAAATAAAAGATAAGTAATTAGGCATAAACTTTTTTGGTTTATGCCTTTTTGTATAAGAAGGAAAACTTATGTTAAGAAATGAGAATAGACTAAAAAAGCGTAAAGAGTTTGGCTACATATATAAACATGGCGAAAGTTTGTACACTAAGAATTTGGTTTTGATGCACACAGTCAATAAGTTTAAGAAAATCAAAGTGGGCTTTTCAATCTCTAAGAAAGTGGGCAAAGCTTTCGTTAGGAATTTGGTCAAAAGAAGGCTAAGGGCGATTGTAAGAGAGCATATGGGAGAATTTGTCCCTGCCAAGAATTATGTTCTTATCGCTAAGCCAACTGTTGCAGATATATCTTATCAGGAATTAGAGAAAGAAGTTTTGCAAATCTTTGCCAAAGTCAAGGATAATCGAAATGTTTAAAGTGGTTACTGCACCATTTAGATGGTTATGTTATGGCTTAATCTATATATATAAGCTCTTTATATCACCACTTTTGCCAAAAAAATGTGCATATTATCCCACTTGTTCAACATTTATGTTGGAGTCTATCAAAGAATTTGGTATAATTAAAGGGATATACTTGGGCACAAAAAGGCTTATTCGTTGCAATCCTAAGGCAAAAGGCGGAGTAGATTATGTGCCATATAGTATCAAAGGAGAGAGCAGATGGATTTATTAATGGTAGCACAGCCCACTGGTTTGTGGGAGTCAATATTATTTGCATTAGAGTCTTGGATAGGCAACTATGCTATTGCAATAATATTAATAACAATTATTATCAAGCTTGTTTTGTTGCCAATTGAGTTTTGTAACAAATACATAACTAAGAAGAACGGCATTAAACAAGCAGAAATGAAGCCAGAGTTGGAGAAAATTAACCAAAGATATGGCAATAACAAAGATTTGGTTAATAAGAAGACAATGGAACTGTATAAGCAGAAAGGTTATAGCATTGGTGGAATGTGCGGAATTATGCTTGGATACATGGCAGTGACTATGATTGTATTCTTCACATTACTTAGTTCGCTTAATAATATATCATATTATAAGATGTACACTGAGTATGAGAGCATAAGCACAACATATTACACTACTTATGAAGAGACTGTTGCAGATAACCCAGAATTTGATTCAGCACAATTTGAAAGCTTGGAAGTTTACGCCGACCATGTTGCAGGAGATGCGACAATTGAGAAGTTTGGTGAGGTTAAGACAGGGTTCCTTTGGATTAAGAGTATTTGGAGACCAGATACAAGCAATAGCCCAGTACTAGACTATAAGACTTTCAATGATAATGTAAGTAAACTAGAAGATGTAGAAGTTCCGACTGAGGAAGAATATAACAAAGTCATGGGAGCCTTGATGCAGTCAGAAGAGTATTCTAGCTGGAACGGATATTATATCCTATGCATTGTAGCGGCACTTGCAACCTTTGGCTCAAACTATATCAATACTTTGGTTCAGAAATCAAGAGCAAAGAAGAAAGGCGTAATGATGGAGACAATGGAGCAGGGAGGCAAAGGCTTAAATATTATCATGCCAATCATCATGGGATTATTTACTTTGTTCTACACCGCATCTTTTGGTCTGTATGTAGTTACAAGTTCGCTATTTGCAATGGTGACAGGAACTGTTATGTCGATATTTGTCGATAGAATTATCGAAAAGCAGTTAAGAAAAGAGAGAAAAAAGACAACAAATAGTTATGATAGAAAAAATATTTAAGAAAGTGAGATAGAGAAAACATGAGAGTTATAGAAGTTACAGCAAAAAATGTTGATTCCGCAATTGAGAAAGGCTTGCAAATGCTTGGCAAAGAGAGAGAAGAAGTTGGTATCAGAGTAATTGAGAAAGGTTCAATGCTAAAGAAATGCAAGATTGAAGTTTGCGTGTTTGAGACTGAGGAAGAAAGAAAGGAGTTTGAGAACTCTAATATAGTTACAGAGAATAAGGTTGAGAGCGAACTTGTTGTTGAGGAAGAGAAAGAGACAAGAGAACTAACAGATCTAGAGCAAGAAATATTTGATTACACCAAAGAATTCTTTGAAGGACTATTTAGTGCATTAAATGTGGAAGGCAAGATTTATGCACAAGTGGCAAACGACGACTTGTACATCAAGCTTAGTGGAGAAAGTCTTGGAATGCTTATTGGTCATCATGGCGACACTCTAGAGGCAACTCAATCTTTGATGAACACATTAATTAGAAATAAATTTGACAAATATAAGAAGAGAGTTTTTTTAGATATCGAAGGATACAGAGAGAAGAGAAAAACTGCTTTGCAAGATTTAGCTTCTAAGATGGCGTCTAAGGTTATTAAGAATAAACGTAGCCTAAAGCTAGAGCCTATGAATAGCTATGAGAGAAGAATTATCCACTATACTTTGCAAAATGTGGAACACATTGGCACTCATAGTGAAGGCGTAGACCCACATAGATGTCTAATTATTGATTATATTGACTAATCTTGTCTTAATTTGTCGAAAAAAAAGGTAGATAAATTTATGACCAAACAAGAGAAATTAAGAAAAGAACTTGAGGCAACCAAGAAGTTTAAGGAGAAGTATTTTGAGTACTATGATGACATCAAGACTCACACTGTCTCCAAATATGACTGGTAAAAAAATTTAAGCATATACATTGTATATGCTTTTTTTGATTTTTTAAATAGCGAATTTGCTTTTTAGGTTCGTAAGCGAACATGATAGTTAGATAAGTCAAACATGATGACATGGCGTTGTATTGCATTGTGGATTATTAGAATTTTAAGTTTTTTTACAAAAAATTTTTAATTTTTTTAAAAAGTTACCCACAATCATTTGACATGGGGGGGGGGGCATTTTGTATAATATAAATATAATTAGAAATGTGTAAAATATGGGGAGGAAATTAAAAATATGAA
>CAZVVP010000046.1:0-6641 GCA_964630515.1 uncultured Christensenella sp.
AAAAGAAAATGCCAAAACCTCAAACTTTCTGGGGGGGGGGGGGTATGCCAATCTAAAAAATAAACTTATATTTATATTTTTAGTTTTGTTTGTGATAGGGTGTATAATTGCTGGTATAGTATTACTTACTAATAATATTGTATTAGTAGATAATACAAGCACGCTAGAGAATGAGGAGACAGATCCTTCATCTTCTACACCTCTAAGCGATACACAAACTTCCTCTAACACGACTAATTCCTTAGATCCACCCAAATTAAATTTCTATTATGAAATTTCCAATTGTATAACTTTTGACTTCGCCGGAAATGATGTATATAACGAATCTGATTTTGAACCGATAGATTTAGCTCCATGGTTGAATTCTTCTTATGGGGGATATTCTACAGAATATCTTATTAGACCTTTAGTTCCTGGTAAATATTTCAATGGATTTTATCATGACAGTGCTTATACCAATCCAGTTGCGTGGAGTGGAGTTATAACAACTCCATGCACACTGTATGCCCAGTTTCTAGATGCGACAGTAGATTTTGGTTGGTATGATTCAAATTTAGGTGTATATGTGTATTCCATATATTCAACAATTTATCCACTAAATCCTGAAACTATTATTTTTGCAGATTGTTTTGAAGACGATTTTGGTTGTCACATAGTTGAAGGAATTATTTATGAAAGTTCTCCTGCATATACAGAAGTAGGGGCGATACCATCAACAGTGAAAGAAATTTATATGCCATATTGTGTAAAATATATTGGTGACTCTTTTGCTCAGAATGCAACAAGTCTAGAAAAAGTTCATACTATGATCTTGTATAGCGATAAATATACTCCATCATCTGTGTTTGGAATAACAGGAAGTATTGGTGATTATGCTTTCTATAATTGTACTAACCTAATATTTTTTGAAACAGAAATATGTTGCGAATATATTGGTAATTATGCTTTTGAAAATTGTTCACTACTTAACCTTTACATGAATAAGGTGAATAATTTTGGATATTGTGCCTTTAATGGTTGTAGTAGTCTAACATATAATATTTTTAATGTAGCTTCACAATATCCAGAAGAATTATTTAATGTACAAGATTATGCATTTGCATACACGGGACTTTCTGGTTCAATTACTCTTTATGATAATGTTGGTGGTATGAGTTGTGCTTTTGAGGGTTGTGATATAACAGAAGTGATTCTATCTGATAATTTAGATGATGAGTGGATTAATATTTATATTCCTCTGTTTTTCCCATATTGCCCTATATCTAATGTAGTTAATAATACTGGAAAAAGTTATTGGAGTTTTCAAAACAATTGTCTTGTTAACACCAATGATAAAACAATCGTGTTTGGCTGTAATATTGAAACGGAATCTACATGGTATATTGGGTCGGGTTGTTATAACTATATCATTAAAGAAAATGCGTTCTTTGGAAAAGATAAAATAACAGATATTAGTTTTGACTCAAGTTTAGCAGAGATTTGTAGTTTGGCATTTATAAACTGTCATAATTTAACAAGCGTTTATATACCTTGGACTTCTTGGTATTGTGGGCAATATGATACAGTTACAGGATATCCATGTACAGGGAGTTATTACTACCATGATGTGTTGTATAGCGATTATAGTTTCGATTCTTATGTTATTAGTGGAAGAGAAGCTTACACAGATTCTTTTGGTAATTATTATCCTGCATTTGCAGGTATTGGTTCTTATATGTCAGATACTAACCCATGTCCTAATGGACCACATTGGTAGGATTAAAAATATTATTAGCAATAATCAATAGTAATTATTAAATGCTTCTAAGTTGTTCTATAATATTTTCAGCCATTTGTATATGTCCTAGATGGTTTGGGTGGATTCCGTCTTCGCAGAAAGAGTCTAGATACTTGATATCCCAAAGGAATGCTTGCCTTATGTCTAGAAGCCTGCAAGAGTTAAGGTGAGCGCACTTAGTTATTATTAAATTATACAATTCTTGATGTCTATATATATTGTCAAGATCTCCCTGTAAAAATTCTAAGACTTTGTCTTTGTCGGCAGTCTTTGAGATTACATTGTCAAAATATTTCTTGCTACAAACTGGTGGAATGTTAGTTAGAATAACCTCTACATTATGTTTTCTTAGTTTAGTGATTGTTGAGTTAAGAAGAGTCTCAAAATCCTCAGGAGTTGTCTTTGGGTTGTGAGCGACTTTAGGGTCGCTTGCAACCTTTTTCCAGTCAAAGTCGGAGTCGTTTCCGCCAATAGAAATGACTGCAATATTTCTTTCATCTGGATTAATTCCAATCAAGTACTCATCAATTATTGCTTTCTCTTCAAGCCTTGTAAGAGTCTGTCCATAGTATGATAAGTTATTAATATTTAAATGTAATTTATTTGCGATAATACTAACTACATTATCTGACAATTTCTTTAATTGACTGTCTTCAAAAATTATTCCTTTTGGTATTGAGTCTCCAAAGATTGTGATTTTGCTGTTTTGTATTTTTTCCATTTATTCTCCTCTACTATTGTAAAAGTATTAATCTTATATATTTGACTAAAAAGTGAATATTTATTACGAACAAACTAAATATTATTTTAAGAATTGTTTTTTCTTTAAATCTTATTTATATTTTTAATTTAAAAAAATTTTTACATTTTTCCTAACTACTCTATAAAGTTTTTGGTCTACACTTTAATTTAACTCAAGTAGAGTGCAAAAATCTCAACTCTACGAATTGTAGAGAGGACAAAAAAATACAAAATTTTTATTTTGTATTGCGAAAGTAGTGTGTTATACTAATGACATGAAAAATTGGAATGAGATAATATCTAGAAACATTGTTGAGTATCGAAAACTTAATAAATTAACGCAAAGTGAATTGGCGGATAAACTTAGCTTTTCTGACAAGTCTATCTCAAAGTGGGAGCGTGGTGAAGCTATTCCCGATGTCACAGTGCTTATTAGCATGTGTGAGATATTTGGCATCACTCTTAACGAAATTGTGTCGGAGAAAGAGACTGTTGTGTTGAAACCTAAGAGGACAGAGTCTGCACGAAAACTCCTTATTACCTTAATCTCAGCTGGTCTTGTATGGTTGGTTGTAACGCTTGCATTTGTGAGTTTGCTTGTCTTTGCTCCAGAGTTTAAATATGGCTGGCTAGGCTTCGTGTACGCTATCCCAATAACAGCTATTGTATGTCTTGTCTTTAGTTGTGTTTGGAGGAAAAAATGGTATCAGCTGGCTTGTATTTCTGTACTTATTTGGAGCGTGCTTGTGTCTATTTGCTTAACACTTGGCTCAGCGTTCTGGGACTTTATATATATTGGGATTCCTTTGCAAGTCTTGGCTATTCTTTGGTACTTACTTCTTGGCACATTTATTAAGAAAACAAAAGAAAAAACCACTTTTGATAAAACTTCCAAAGCTAGTGTTGACACAATTACACCAGCTCAAGAGTTGAAGGAAAATTAGATACTATCTTTGGTTAGAAAAAAGAAGGTAATGGATATTATGGAAAAGCGAATTTCTTGCAGGGCGGTCATATTTGATAACCAAGACAATCTTCTTACTATGTATAGAGAGAAGAAAGGTAAGATATATTATACTTTTGCTGGTGGTGGGTTGGAGACTGATGAGACAAAAGAGGCTTGTGTTGTAAGAGAAGTTAAGGAAGAGTTTGGGATTGATGTGGAAGTAGTAAAACTTCTTTATGTTATTGACAGTCTTGATTCTACTCAGTACTTCTTTCTATGCAGATGGATAGCTGGAGAATTTGGAACAGGAGAGGGCGAAGAGTTTCATGAGAATTACAAATATGGACTATATCTTCCAAAGCTTGTTCCTTTAGAGAATTTGAAGTCTACAGATTTAAAGCCCCCTGAGATTGTGAACGCATTAATTAACGATTTGGAGAAATTTGGCAAAGAGTTAAATAATGAAGTCCTAAGTATCAAGATTGATTATGCTAATATGGGCTGGGAAGAATTAACGAATAAACAAAAAGATTAGTTACAATTTATCATTGTAACTTTTTTTATTACACTTAGAAAAAAAGCCAATATTAATTGGCTTTCTAAAAATTTAATATATTAATTTTTTAAGACTCAACGATTGCAGTCTTTTTGTTTCTATGTTTTGTTATAATTCTTCTTACAACTAAGTTGATAGAATAAATAATTGCACACATTCCAAATACTGCAAATAGTACTACAAAAGGCATTAACCAAGTAGGAATGAATGGGAAAGTTGTTCCAGTTACAAAGAACCAATCATAATGATGGTCTGCGTTAGAATAAATACTAGTTCCTAAGAATGCCCAAGCGATAATGATTAGGATTCCTACAGCACATTTCCAAATATTCTTAAATTCAAGCTTTGTTGCGTTTAGGGCAATATTTAAATAACCCCAAGAGAAAAGTAGTCCGTGATAAACAAAAGTTTGTACAACCTTGTATGAGAATGTTCCTACACCGCCAAGTGCAGAGCCTGGATAAGTTATATACATAAGTGACGCTACCAAAGATAGACATACAATAGGTTCTTTTAGTTTCTCAAACTTGCTATTAAATTGTGCAAAAGGAACAAGCAAAGCCATTAATGTACAGATATGGAAAGGAAGTTTGTCTAAGTCAATCTCTCCACTCTCTCTTGATAGTGGCATAATAAAGAAGTCTAAAATATATACTGTAGTTACTGCATATGCTAGAATCTTTAAAGTCAAACTTTTTGCTTTGTCGGACTTATTTCGTAATATAAAGCCAAGTGCAATACTAAGTCCTACTATTAGTACTAAGTACATTATGTGCCAGACAGAAAATAAGGTTATCTCCAAATTAATTTCTGTCTCTCTAAAAATATTTATAAGAAAATCTCTCATGCTTCTTTCTCCTCAATTTCTTCTTCTTCGTGATGTCTAAATTTATTATACCATCTATCTTTAGGTTCTAGAGCAAATTTTTCGAAAATAGACGTTATTGCAAATACTATAACTACTCCCACAATACCAATCAAGGCTGTGTTAAACCATGGAAGGTTAGGGAATGGATTTTCTAGCAAGTACATACAATTTGGTGGGGTTAACCCAAAGTGATTATATAGTCCAATAACAGTGTAGCCGTCAACTAGTAATAACATTAATCCAATTGCAACGCTTATAACATTCCTAACTCTAATCTTAACATGACCATTTGTAAGAAGGCAGGCACAACCTATTAACATTGTAGAATGGCTAAGCAAACCTTTTAAGATGTCCCAGTCATATAGAGATGGCGTATTAGCGTAATTCTCATTAAACATAATTCCAATAATTCCGCCAACCATTCCTATATAGAAAGTAAATTCTGCGATTACTCTAAAAACTTTAGATTCTTTGTTACGATATAGGGCAGAGATAAGTAGGGTCCACATAATTACATGACAAGGATAGATTGGAAGTAGTTGTGTTTCTTCAATAGTCGCTGTCCCATAAGTAAAGAAATCCACATATAAGCTACTAAAATGTAATATCACCGTCGCAATTGCAGAGACTTTGAGAAGGATATCTCTTTTCTTTTGCGTTTTGAATACAAAAAAATTGGCAAGTATTAACCCTACCGATACAATTAAGGATATTAACATGTACCAAATATGTGTCGAATCGAATAACATAACTCTATCATTATATAATATTTGTCGAAAATTATCAACTATATGCTATAAATTGTCGAAAAATATATTTTTAGTATCTCCAATTAATTAAATACTATTATTTTTTTCTAAAAATGTTGCATAAGGCTTAATATAAGGCAAAAAAAAGTTGCAGTATAATCTTGCAACTTTTATATATAGGGATTATTCTGTCTCTAATGTAGCTTCATTATCATTAGCTAGGCAGTTAGCATATTTGTCTATAGCACTAAGGACTGCTTCGCCCATATCTGAGTTTTTAATACTTAATAGTAGAGTATGGCTAAACGGAAATACTATATTTTCCGGATTATTAACTGAAACAGAATAATATCTAACCATATTGCCATCTTCATAGTTTAAATTTAGATTTAGGTTATAGCCAAGTTTTTTACTTCCATCACCTATCATTTGATCATATGGGTCGAATTTCTTTTGTAAATATAAACCTGTATTATCATCAACTATTAAGTCTATTTCCATATTACAACTTCTGTTATATCTATGAGGATTATTTTTATCAAATATTGTTTCAATGAAAGCAGATTTAGGATCTTGTACAATATTATTAAGTTTAAAATCTTTAGTAAGATTAGCAGTTAATTGAATATCTTCTATAGGTTTACCAGTGATTCTGCTATATTCTTCCAATATATATTTTATAGGTGCGAATGATCTTTCTTCAATTGTTTTTTCAAGATAATGATTTCTTCTTTTTAATTCACCTTTTTCGCTATTTATTATATTTGCTTCACGATCGTATTCTTCGGTGATTTCTTTAATTTTTATTCTTCTTTCTTCTTGTAGTTTTTCTTCAGAATTTTTTAGTTCTTTTATAGACATTTTGTTCTTATATAGTTCTTCTAAAAATTTTCTAACTTGTTTGCTCATAATTTCTTTTTTCCTTTTTTCTCTTTATTTTTGTCATATAAGAAACTTATATGAATTATTAATGAATAAAGTATAACATACATATATTACAAAAA
>CAZVVP010000047.1:0-6573 GCA_964630515.1 uncultured Christensenella sp.
TGTAGGACGGGCAACTGTCGCGAGGGTTCAAATCCCTCACTCTCCGCCAAGAGCATCTCCATCCGAACCCTCGTTGTTCGGGTGGAGATTTTTTATTAAATAAAAATGATACATAAGTGAGGTTTAGGTGGTATTCTTAATTGACTTGAAATATAATATAAGGTTTTTATAGAAAATTAATCTAAAATAAACCAAATTATCACAAAATAATACATATTTATCTTAAGCAACTGCTTTCTTGACTATATATAATAGTTGCATGAATAAAAATAGTAGTAAGTATAATATAGGTTTGTTTATAGATTCTTTTTACCCAATGATAGACGGTGTTGTAACAGTTGTAGATAATTATGCAAAGCGAATGAGTAAAATTGCCAATGTTATAGTATTTGCTCCTGAAGGAAGATCAGATTTCAATGATAGGACTTTAGGGTACAAAGTTGTGAGATGTAAAAAAATATCTTTTTTAAAAAATGGTTACGACTTAGCGATACCTAATCTAGATAAAAATTTTAAAAAGATTTTAAAAAATGTGAATTTAGACATTGTTCATATACATTCTCCTTTTTCAATAGGCAAGGTAGGGTTAAAATATGCGAAAAAACATAATATACCTTGTGTTGCTACAATGCACAGCCAGTTTAAGCAAGATTTTATGAAAGCAACAAAAAGTAAATTTTTGACCAAAATAATGCTTTTGATTATAATGTCTGTATTTAATAAATGCGATCAATGTTGGGCTGTAAATAAGGAGTTGGCTAGAGTTTTTAAAGAGTATGGATATAAAAGAGAGCCTATTATATATAACAACGGTACTGATTTTTTGCCAGTTTCAAATCTGTCAGACGCTTGCAAATTTGTTAATGAAAAATATGGTTTAATAACGGAAGACAAAGTTTTGTTGTTTGTTGGTAGAATAACTGATTTAAAGAATGTTTTTTTTATAGCTAAATCTTTAAAAATTTTATCAAATAAAGGTTATAAATACAAGATGTTATATGTCGGTAGTGGTCCTGATGAAAAAAAGTTGAAAATTTTCGTTAAAGATTTGGGGATTGAACAAAACATAATATTTTGTGGCAAAATCTCTGATAGAGAGCTTATGGTTAAAATATATGCTAGAGCATACTTGCTATTGTTTCCTTCCTTGTATGATGCAAGTTCTCTTGTTCAGATTGAGGCTGCTAGTCAATCGACTCCAACTATATTTTTAAAAGGGGCTGTTACAGCAGGTACAGTTACTAATGATGTCAATGGTTTTATTGTAGAAAACGATATATATGCTTTTGCAAATAAAATAATCGAAATATTAGAGGACGAAAATTATTATAAAAAAGTTAGCGAAGGTGCCAAAGAAGATTTATACAAAACATGGGATGAATTGGTGAGAGAAGTTTTAGATGGATATAAAGAATTGCAACATTTTTCATAGAAGTGAAAAATGTTTATTTTTTGCTTAAAATGTAACAAAGTTTTTGTTTTTAGTGTTGTCTGTGGTATAATATTCTTACTAATACATTTTTACAAGGGGATAATTAATGGAAAAACAGAAACTAAAATTGCTAGAAGGTATGGATTCATATCTTCCACATGTTGATGGAGTAATTAATTGCATGCATAATTATTGCATTAATTCGTATAAAGATATTGAGCTAACAGCCGTTGCTCCAGCTTACAAGAATTATAAAGAAGTTGTACCATATGATATAGTTAGGTGCAAAAGTATTTATTTGCCAATGCTAAATTTTCAATATGGAAGAGCTACTAAAGATAAACAATTCGCTCAAAAAATTTTGTCAAAAAAATACGACATTGTACATACTCATTCGCCATTTAATATGGCTAAATTTATGTTGAAAGTAGCAAAGGAACAAAACATTCCAGCCGTGGCAACCTTTCATTCAAATATGAGACCGATATTCAGATCAATAGTTAAGATAAAATGGATTGCCGAACTTATGGTAAAAAGTTTAGGAAAAACCTATAACAAATTTGATGAAATATTTGTATGCTCTCCGTTGGTAGAAGCTCAATGTAGGTCATTTGGTTATACTGGTAAAATTTCTTATCTTCCATTTGGAACAGATTTGCCAAGATGCGAAAATAAAGAAGAATTAAGACAGTTAGCTAACGAAAAATTAGGTTTACAAGAAGATGATTTAGTTTTTATCTTTGTTGGTAGGATAGAAAAACTGAAGAGAATATCATTTATTTTAGATTGCCTTAAAGTGTTAAAAGATCAGGGTAGAAAATTCAAATTTTATGCAGTTGGTAAAGGCTCTGATATGAAAAAGATGTTAAAGAAAAAGAAAAAACTTGGATTCACAGATGAAGAAGTGTGTTTTACAGGATTTATTGATAGAGAGTTGTTTCCTTTGATGTATGCTAGAGCAGATTTATTATTGTTTCCTTCCTTGTACGACAATTTTGGTTTAGTAAAAGTGGAAGCGGCTGCTTTTGAAACTCCTGGATTGTTTATAGAAGGTTCTTGTGCTGGTTATGGTGTAACAGATGGAGAAAATGGTTTTTTGGCACAGGATAATATTAATGCTTTTGTAGATAAAATAAATGAAGCTATTGCAGATAGAAATAGATTAAAAGAAGTAGGTAAGAATGCTTCAAGAGATATATACATTTCTTGGGAGGAATGCAGTAGGCAGTATATTCAAAGACTAGAAGAAATTGTTGAGAGGTTTAAAAATGCAAATAAGAAGTAGGGCACCTTTAAGGATTGGTATTGCTGGTGGAGGTACTGATTTGCTGAGTTTTAGTAAAGAACATGGTGGAGCAGTATTTAATGCAACGATTGGAATGTATGCTTATTGTACAATAATTCCAACAAAAGATAATCGAATAAAAATAACTGCGTATGATAACAATAATTCAATGGATGTTGAAAGTGTTGATCATTTTGATATAGTTGACGAAAACTTAATTTTGCACAAAGGTGTATATAATAGAATTGTTAAGGATTATAACAATGGACAACCTTTGTCGTTTATAATGAGCACAAGTAACGATGCTCCAGTTGGTTCTGGGTTGGGAACTTCATCAACAATGGTAGTTGCTATATTAGAGGCTTTTAACAGATGGTTGGGGCTTGGTTTAAATGATTACACTAAAGCTTGGTTGGCGTATGATATAGAAAGAAATGATTTAAAATTATCTGGTGGTATGCAAGATCAGTATTCTGCGGTTTTTGGTGGGTTTAATATGATGGAATTTAAGAAGGATAGTTCTGTAATTATTAATCCATTGAGAGTGGAAAAAAGCATAATTAATGAGTTAGAATGTTCACTTTTGCTATATTATAGTGGCAAAAGTAGGAGTTCTGCAAAAATCATTAATGAGCAGATTAAAAATACTAATGCAAAAAATGAAAAAACAATAGAAGCGATGCTTAATCTTAAAACATCAGCATATTTAATGAAAGATACGATATTAACTGGGGATATTGAAGGATTTGCAAGTTTGTTGCGTGATACATGGGAAAATAAAAAGAAAACTTCATCAATTGTGTCAAATGCGGAGTTAGAAGAAACGATAACATATGCTATGGCTAATGGCGCAGAGGCTGTAAAAGTTTCAGGTGCTGGTGGTGGAGGATTTTTGATGCTATACTGTAATCCAGTAAATAGACAGAAGCTGGTAGATGCAATGGAGCAAAGGTCTGGAAAGATATTTCCTGTCAAATTTGGAAAAACGGGGGCTGAAAGTTGGGTGAGAAATTAACTAAGGCCTTATTGTTGGCAGGTGGTAAAGGAACAAGATTACAACAAATAACTAAAAATATTCTACCCAAACCTATGGCAGTAATTGCCGGTAAGCCAATTCTAGAACATGCAATTAATAGATTGCAAGAAAATGGTATTACAGATATTATTATTTCTGTAGGTTACTTACACGAAAAGATTGAAGAGTATTTTGGAAATGGCGATAAATTTGGTGTAAAGATTTCTTATATAGTAGAACAAGAGCCCTTAGGGTCAGGTGGTTCATTGTATTATCTAAAAGATGTGTTTGATACCGACTTTATTGTTTGTCCAGGTGATGCAATATTCGATATTGATATTGATAAAATGTACAAATTTCATTGTGAACATAATGCGTTAATTACCTTATTTGGTCACCCTAATATTCATCCTTATGATAGCGACCTTATTATAAGTGATGAAAAGGGAAGAGTTTTACAATTTGATTCGAAAAATAATATTAGAGATTATTATTATCATAATTGTGTAAATGCAGGTATTTCTATTATCAACCCTGAGTCCTTGGATTATTTCAAAGCTGTTAAAGAAGTAAATATGGAACATGATTTTGTTAGTGCAAAATTAGGGACGCAAAGAGTGTATGTTTACAAATCAAGTGAATATGTTAAAGATGTAGGAACCCCAGAAAGATTCTACGCTACTGAGAAGGATATTCAACTTGGAATAGTAGCTTCTAGAAATTTAAAGAATAAACAAAGAGCAATATTTTTAGACAGAGACGGTACTATTAATAAGTATAAAGGCTTTGTAAGGAAAGTTGAAGATATTGAATTAATAGATGGCGTAGTAGATGCTATCAAAAAGGTTAATGACAGCGGATACTTGGCAATAGTTGTATCTAATCAGCCTGTAGTAGCTAGGGGAGAAGCAACATTTGACGATGTTGACAATATGTTTAAGAAGATAGAAACAGAGCTAGGCAAGAATGGTGCATATTTAGATGATATATTTTATTGTCCACATCATCCGCATAAGGGATATATTGGCGAAGTGGCGGAATTAAAATTTGCGTGTGACTGCAGAAAACCCCAAATTGGAATGTTGTTACAAGCAAAAGAAAAATATAATTTAGAATTGAAACAATGTTGTATTATAGGTGACAGTAATGTTGATGTGCAAACCGCTATAAATGCAGGAATTAAATCTGTAAAAGTAAGGTCGGACCTAAATGAAGAAGAAACATTAAGTGCTGATTATTATGCTGATACACTACTAAAAGCTGTGGAAATAATTATATAAAATGATAGGTGAATATATGAAAGATATTACAGTAGAGTATATAAACAACTTTATAAAAAATCATCCAGAAATGGAGTATTTGAGAAAAAATATAAATGAAACAATTGAGATGATTGTTGAATTAAAAAAAGAAAACAAATTAATGGTGTGTGGCAATGGTGGTAGTGCAGCAGATAGTGAACATATAGCTGGCGAATTTTTAAAATCATTTCTTTTAAAAAGACCTATTCCAGAAGATGTTAGATTTAAATTAAAAAATGATTGGGGTGATGAAGGTCTTTATATAGCAGATAATTTACAAGTCGGTGTTAAATGTATTCCACTAACTTCATTTACTGCATTTAATACAGCTTTTTTAAATGACTGTGATGGCGACATGCTTTTTGCTCAATTAGTTAATGCTTTAGGAATAGAAAATGATATATTAATAGCTATATCAACTAGCGGAAATTCAAAGAATGTCGTTTTTGCCTGCAAGGTGGCAAAAACCTTGGGCATCAAAGTTGTTGCTTTAACAGGCGAAAGCGGTGGTGCATTAGCCAAAATCGCAGATGTATTAATAAATGTTCCTAGTAACATAGTTTACAAAATTCAAGAAATGCATTTACCTATTTATCATTTAATATGTTTATGTGTAGAAAGTGAATTATTTGAAAAATAAACAATGCAACGGCATTGGCAAAATGTTTTTTTAAGTCTAGACTTTATGGGATGTAAATATTTTACATCCTTTTTTTATGCTAACAGAAGGAGGGTATAGTTGATATTTTTTTAATTAATAGATAAAACTAAATACATAGAGGGTGTCGATTATGGGTTATTATAATTATCATGCAATAGCTAAAAAGTTAATTAAAGAAAATAAGCTTATTGGATATTATTTTACAGATAAATATAACAATATTTCTCCAGCACTTGTTCTTGTATTTAATGATAGCAAGCATCATTTAATGCCTATTAGGCAGTATCGATGGGAAGAATACAAAAAATTACTTGATATACAAGAATAAAAATAAAAAATTTTTAATTTTTTAAAAAGTTACCCACAATCGTTTGACATTGGGGGGGGGGCATTTGCTACAATATAAATATAATTAGAAATGTGTAAAATATGGGGAGGAAATTAAAAATATGAAAAGCAAAAAAATTCTAATTACAGTTATAGCATTAGTTGTAGCTTTGCTTGGTGTTATAGCTGCTCTAGTGGTTGTATTAGTTAACTCTAATCAATCGGCTAAATCCAATGTCACAGTAACATATGTCGCAGAAGATGTTGCATGTACAGTGAGTGCGTCATATGCCAAGATAGATATGCCTGCTGAGAACACAGAAAGGTACTCTTTCACTAAAATGACAGGAGATAGTGGTAATACATTAACTATTAACGGAAGCAATGCTGGTGGAAGTCTTAATCCAAGTGGAGATATTACACTAGATAATCAATATAGCAGAATTGTATTCTGTTACACTTTCACTAACATAATGACAAGCACTCCAATGTATATTGAATTAACAGGCATGCCAGATAACGATACAGAAGGAGAAAGTATTGAAAACATTA
>CAZVVP010000048.1:0-6327 GCA_964630515.1 uncultured Christensenella sp.
ATTCCTGGTGTTCATGGACAAGCTAGAAAGAAAGCTAGTGAATATAGTCTACAATTGAGAGAAAAACAAAAAGTTAAAAGAACTTATGGCTTGCTAGAGAAACAATTCAAGAAATACTACGAAATGGCTACAACTATGAAAGGTATTGTCGGCGAAAATATGTTATCTCTTCTAGAAAGAAGACTTGATAACGTTGTATATCGTATGGGTATTGGTTCTTCTAGAGCAGAGTCTAGACAAATCGTTAACCACGGTCACATTACTGTCAACGGTAAGAGAGTTAATATTCCTTCTTATCTAATAAAAGTTGGTGATGTTGTTGCTATTAAGGAAAACAAACAAGAAATCGAAGCATTTAAGGCATTGAAAGATGTTAAAGTTGTTCTTCCTAAATGGTTGGAGTTTGATAGCAAGGCTTTAGTTGGCAAAATTAACGCACTTCCACAAAGAGATGATATTGACTTAAATGTTAAAGAGCACTTAATTATAGAGTTGTACTCTAAATAATCCTAAAAAGTGAGGAATTTTTCAATATGATGGAAATAGAGAAACCAAAAATTACTTGTGAAGAAACAGAAAATGGTTGTTTTGCAAGATTTATCGTAGAACCACTTGATAGAGGTTTTGGAATTACAATCGGTAACTGCTTAAGAAGAGTACTTTTATCAGCACTTCCTGGAGCAGCTGCTATTGGTATAAGAATTAATGGTGTTCAACACGAATTTTCTACTATTAAGGGTGTAGTTGAAGATGTAGTAGATATTGTTTTAAACATCAAAAATCTTGCAGTTAAAGCATTTGACACTGATAAAGATTTTACAACTGTATTGGCTATCAATAAATATGGAGCAGGAGAAGTTACTGCTGCTGATTTCGAACCTAATGATTTAATCGAAATCTTAAATCCAGACCTTCATATTTGTACACTTGATAGCGGTGCTAAGTTTGAAATGCAAGTATTTATTGGCAGAGGCAGAGGCTTTGTCGCTGCAGAGGCTCATAAGCCAGAAGATGCTCCAATTGGATATATTGCTATTGATTCTAATTTTACACCTGTTAAGAAGGTAAATTATTTTGTTCAAAACACTCGTGTTGGTCAAAGTATTGATTATGATAAATTAACAATAGAAGTAGAGACTAACGGAACATTATCTGCTAGAGAAGTAATAAGTCTATCTGGAAAACTAATTCAAGACCATATCTCATTATTTGTTGATTTGGTTGAGAGTATGTCACAAATGGATTTACTAGTAAGTAGAGAAGAAGATAAACAAACTAAAGTATTAGAGATGACTATTGAGGATATGGAACTTTCTGTAAGAAGTTATAACTGTCTTAAGAGAGCAAATATCTTGACAGTTCAAGATTTAACAAAGAAGACTGAGTCTGATTTGGCTAAAGTTAAGAATTTGGGTAAGAGGTCATTGGAAGAGGTTATTGCTAAACTTGGAGAATATGGTTTATCTTTGAGAAATGATGAAGACTAAAAAGGAGAAAAGTAATGAGAAAGTTGAATAGACCAACTGATGAAAGAATTGCTGTTATTAAAGGTTTAGCTACTAGCTTGCTTTGGTATGGTAAGGTTGAGACTACTTTGGCTAAAGCTAAAGAAGTTAAATCTTATACTGAAAAACTTTTAACTCTTGCTATTAATACTTACGAAGACAATGTTAAGGTTGTTAAGACTGTAACTGATGAGAAGGGTGTTAAGGTTCAAAAAGAAGTTATTAATGACGGTGTTAAGAAGTTAAATGCAAGAAGAGCAATTATGAGCAAAGTGTATGATGTTCAAGAACAAAGAGGCGAAAACGAATCAAAAGCTGATTTTGTTGAGAGAACTAAGAATATTTATCATCCACTAATCGAAAAAATGTTTAACGAATATGCTCCAAAATATGCTACAAGAAAAGCTGAACTAGGTATTGGCGGAGGCTATACAAGAATTATTAAATTAGGTACACGTAATGGCGATAATTCTGAAATGGCAATTATTGAGCTTGTTTAATATATAAAGGAACTACAATGTTATAATTGTAGTTTTTTTTTGTACAAAAATAAAATATTTTGATATTGGTTTGGTTATTAAGGGATTAGTTAGTATAATATATAGGAGGACAATTCGCAAAGCGAATTGTCGTTGCTTCGCAAAAGATTTGTTAAAGGAATTTAACAAATCCTCCTATATATTGAAATCGACGTCAAATTATCTCAAGGTCCCTAACGGGTACTTTGGATAATTTTCCTTGATTATAATAACGGAAATAAAAGGGATAGTTGAGCATTCGCTTTGGGAATTGTCGTTGCCTCGCAAAAGATTTGTTAAAGGAGATTAACTAGTCCTCTATATATTTGCGAACATGTCGAACATATGAATAAATCAAACGGTGCATTCCTCTGTTATAGTGTTGAACAATATTGTTGAGGATTAAGATTTTTGGAAGATTGAGGGTATACGCTCATTTGTAAATTATGTTATGAATTATCTATAATTTGTCTAATTGTAAGATTTGCGCTATATTTGTGTATTAAAAGTTAATAATTAAAGTAAAATTAGGTCAATTTGGGCTTATAAATATTAAAGATATTTGTAACTGATTAATTATTATTACTGTTTAATAATTTTTCTCTTACTAAACTATAATTGAGGGTAGAGGTATGAAAAGTACGATTTGTATAACAGGTTTAGCTGATAATTATTCAGAAAGAATAACTCAATTAATGGCTGATGAACTTAATTTGTTTTATGCTAATATAATTAAGATGTTAGAGTTTGATATAGTAGATATTTCTAAGACAATTAAGATTTGTGGTATGAATTATTACAAAGAGTTAATTGCAAAGAAACTTAAAGAAGTAAGTACATTTGATAATACTATTGCTTATTTGAATTACTATGTTTTGCAATATGATACTTGTATAGAAATTTTTAAAAAGAAATATATAACAATTTATCTACAAGTATCTGAGAAAGAGTATTCTAATTTCTTGAAAGATGATAATGTAACAGAATTGGAATATAAGTTAGAAAAAAGTGTATTTAAGCCTAGAGATAAATATTTTTCATCAAAATGTGATATAGTAGTTAAATGTAAGAATAGAACAGAGAAAGAAGTCGTAGAACTTATCAAAAAAGAATTGCGTAAATATATTGAAAAAGCGGGGAAATAAATGAAGATAGAAGATAAAGCTGTTAATAATTTAAGAGTATTTGCTTGTGAAATGATTAGTAATGCCAAAAGTGGACATAGTGGCATTGTTCTTAGTTCTGCACCGATTATATATACTTTATTTGCTAAACATTATAAAAATTCTCCTAAAGATCCAACTAATATCTTAAGAGATAGATTTGTTTTGAGTGCTGGTCATGGAAGTGCTATTCTTTATACAATTTTGCACTGTATGGGATATGATGTTAAATTAAAAGATTTACAAAACTTTAGAAAGCTTGGACACATTACATCGGGACATCCAGAACTAGACGTAAAGATTGGAGTCGAATGTACTACAGGTCCATTAGGCCAAGGTGTTGCTACTGCTGTTGGTATGGCATTAGGTTTGAAAATGCAGGCGAAATATAACAAACCTGATTGTAAACTTTTTGATAATAAAGTATATACACTTGTTGGAGATGGTTGCTTAATGGAGGGTGTTTCCTATGAGGCGTTAAGTCTTGCTGGAACTTTAAAATTAGATAACTTGATTGTACTATATGATAGTAATAATAATACTTTGGACAGTGACACTTCTAACACATTTGGCTTAGATACCAAAAAATATATTGAAGCTTTGGGCTTTGAATATATTAGAGTGGAAAATGGTAATAGTGTTGATGAGATAGACAAAGCAATTTCTTTGGCGAAAAAATGCAACAAGCCAGCGTTTGTAGAAGTAAAAACTCAGCTTGGTTTTGGTTCTGATTTGCAAGGAAAATATAGTGCTCATGGACTTGTAATGAGTACTATGCAAATTGAAGAATTGAGGCGTAATTTAGGTGTGAAATCAAGTACTATGCAATTGGCAGATGATGTCGTCAAATTATTTGAAAAAATTAAAGCAAACAACACTTGGGATAAAGTATTTAAAGACAAATTGAACTATTACAAAACTCATTACAAAAAAGAATTTAAAGAATTACAACAGGAGCTAAATAATCAGATTGAACCTATTAGTTATGACAATATTGATTTAAATAAAGAAGTTGAATCTACAAGAAATATTGGAGGTTTAGTTCTTAATAAACTATGTGAGAAAAATCACCAAATAGTTGGTGGTAATGCGGATTTGTCAAGTTGTACAAAAGCAATAATAAAAAACTCTTCTAACATTGAGAAAGAAAAGTTTGATGCTAGAAATATTTTCTTTGGAGTCAGAGAGTTTGGTATGTCTTGTATAACTAACGGATTGCAACTAGTCGGGTATAAGGCTTTTGCTGGAACTTTTATGGTCTTTAGTGATTATATGAGAAGTGCAATTAGAAGTAGTGCAATTATGAAGCTTCCTGTAACTTATATTTTAACTCATGATAGTATTGCAGTAGGCGAAGATGGTCCAACACATCAGCCAATAGAACAACTAGATTCTTTTAGGGTAATGCCAAACTTGAATGTTTTTAGGCCATGTAATGTCGAAGAAACTGTTATGGCATATAACCTAGCTTTTAGTTCTGAAAAAACTCCATCTGTAATTTCTCTTACTAGACAGCCTATTAAGTTGTATAGTTCTGATAAAAGAGAATTGAACAATATAGTTAAAGGTGGATATGTCTTTGCTTATGAAAATAATTGCCTAGATTATGTTTTAGTTGCTACTGGCAGTGAAGTTTCTATAGCTATGGAAGTAAAGAAAAATTTGGAGCCAAAAGGAAAAGGGGTGAGAGTTGTAAGTGTTCCTTGTTTGGAATTGTTTTTACAACAAACAGATAAGTATATCGAAAAAGTTATTCCAAAGACTGCGAAAAATAAAGTAGCAATCGAAGCATCCACTAATTTGGCTTTATCTAGGCTAGTAGGTGACGATGGAAAAGTAATTAAAGTAGATTCATTTGGTTTAAGTGGTGCTATGCAAGATGTATATAAGCATTTTGGTATAGTGGCAGAAGACATTGTGAAGAAAATAAAATAAAAAAATACTAGATGTTTATTGATACATCTAGTATTTAATTTTTTTTAGAATGTTGGTAATTGTGGTTCAGCATTTAGGGCTTTATCAAAGTTTGATTCGTATTCAGGGTCTAACGCTTTTCCTAAATTATCATCAATTAGGTTAGGGGATATTTTGTATTCAAATTTCCCGTCATAAAGCAAGCCTGTTACAAATTCACCATTACTAGTTGCCGTTACTTTTAGTTCTGGCATTTTGATACCTAGCCATAAATTTTTGTCGTCGATATTATTGATAGCGTAGTGGTTATTGAAAGTTTCTTCTACATATTTAATAACAGAAGACACTTCGTTGCCTGAAATAATTGTAGAATAATCTTCAGCCGTAACAAGTACAGAATATTTCATTTTTCTTCCCGCAGTGCACTTTAGATTTAGTTCACCAGTTTGTAAGTTTTTGATATCCATATACCTATCTGTGTTTTGGCAATTAGATAACACAACAATATCATCAGCTTCTGTTCCAGCTAGTGTGTAAATTTTTTTAGTATCTTCGCTTGTTTTGCCAGCTTGACACATAAAATTGCTATATAATTGTCTAGCCATATTTGGTTGATTTTTATTCATTTTTTTCCTCCAATTAGGTTGATGACCATATTATACCATAAACAATGTACTAATTTCAATACCTATTTGAAAAAAATTTTACATCTTTAAATTTTGCGAATAATTTCTTAGTTAAAAATTTATGCTTGTGTTATACTTTAAGAAGTAAAGGAGAAATTTCGAATGTTAAAATTAAAGGGAATTTATAGACATTATAAGGGAAAATATTATTTAGTTGAAGATGTTGCGATAAATAGTGATACTTTGGAAAAATATGTTGTTTATAGGGCGTTATATGGAGATATGCAACTATGGATAAGACCTTACAGGGATTTTGTTGCAAAAATTGAAGGGCAAACTCAAAAACATAGATTTGAGTTGGTAGATATTGAAGATTTTTACAAAAAAGATTAAGTTTGATTAAAAATATATATCAAAACCCTTGCAAAAATTTTTTAATTATGTATAATATATTATGTTGTAGGTCAAAAACCTACAGCATAATTTAATATTTTTGGAGAGTTGGCTGAGCGGTCGAAAGCGGCGGTCTTGAAAACCGTTGAAGTGAGAGCTTCCTGGGGTTCGAATCCCTAACTCTCCGCCAAGTTATAACAATCCGAAC
>CAZVVP010000049.1:0-5958 GCA_964630515.1 uncultured Christensenella sp.
AAGAAAGGATATATGACACTATCTTTGATAGTAACATAATTAATTCTTCAGTTGTTTTAACAAATATTAGACATATCAATATTATTAAAGAAAGCCTATCTTTAGTTTGTAGAGCTTTGGAGGTTGTAGATAAAGGCTTTGATATGGATTTAATTAGTGTTGATATAAAGAATATTTGGTTGAAATTAGGGGAGATTACTGGAGAGAGTAATGTTGAAGAAATAATCAATACAATTTTTAGTAAATTCTGTGTTGGAAAATAAATTAGCGATACTATTTTGGTATTGCTTTTTTTAAATAAAAGTGATAATATATATAAGTTAAAAAATTAAGTTATCAACAAAATAATAAAAAATGTGGATAAAAAAGGAAAAAATATTATGTCTAACATAGATTATGATGTAATTGTAATAGGTAGTGGTCATGCAGGAGTGGAGAGTGCTCATGCATCTGCTAAACTTGGAAGGAAAACTTTACTATTAACCTTAAGTCTTGATAGTATTTCTTTCTTAGCGTGTAATCCAAGTATAGGTGGTACTGCCAAAGGTCAATTAGTTAGCGAAATTGATGCTTTGGGCGGTATTATGGGAGTAATTGCAGACAAAAATACAATTCAAAGAAGAATGTTGAATAGTTCTAAAGGTGCTGCTGTTCAAAGCTTGCGTGCTCAAATAGATAAGGTTACATATCACACAACTATGAAGAAGTATTTAGAGGATTTAGAGAATCTAGATATTATACAAGGGGAAGCAAGTGAAATTGTCATATCTAATGGTAAAGTAACTGCTATTAAAACCGCACAAGGTAATGAATATAACTGTAAGTCAGCTGTAGTTGCAACAGGTGTTTATCTAAACAGTAGAATCATAATTGGAGAATATACTAAAGACTGCGGTCCCAATGGGTTTAGTAATGCCTCATATCTAACTCAGTCGTTAATTAATCTAGGATTTAAGATAAAAAGATTTAAAACAGGTACTCCTGTAAGAGTACATTCAGACTCAATAGATTACTCTAAATTAGAGATACAAAAAGGTGAAGATAATATTCAAAACTTTTCGTTTTTGACAAAAACTACCCCTAAAAATGTCGTAAACTGCTATTTAACTTACACAAATAGTAATACTCACAAAATTATTAATGATAACTTAGATAAAGCTCCAATGTATACAGGATTAATTACTGGAGAAGGACCTAGATACTGTCCAAGTATTGAAACAAAGGTGGTTAGGTTTGCAGACAAAGATAGACATCAATTGTTTCTAGAACCAGAAGCTTTGAGTACTAAAGAAGTATATATTCAAGGCTTCAGTACTTCCATGCCAAGTATTATTCAGAAAGATATGGTGCATAGTTTAGAAGGGTTAGAAAATGCACATATTATGCGTGATGCTTATGCGATAGAATATGATGCTATTGAGAGTACCCAACTATATCCTACTTTAGAAAGTAAAGATTACAAAGGTTTATTCTTTGCTGGTCAAGTTAATGGAACTAGTGGTTACGAAGAAGCTGGAGCTCAAGGAATAATAGCTGGAATCAATGCAAGTAAATATGTATTAGGCGAAGAGCAGTTAGTGTTGAGTAGAGATAGTAGCTATATTGGAGTTTTGATTGATGACCTTGTAACCAAAGGAACAAATGAACCATATAGAATGATGACAAGCAGAGCGGAATATAGACTGCATTTAAGACAAGATAATGCAGATTTAAGACTTACTGAGATTGGAAGACAGATTGGATTAGTTTGCGACAAAAGATATAAGATATTCAAAAAAAGAGTTAAAGATATTGAAAAAATAAAGAATCTTCTTGAAAAAAGGAATGGCATAAATTCAGATTTAGCAAAAATATTTAGAGAAAAAAATGAGAATTTTCCAAGTAGTGGACTAAGCCTTAAAGAAGCCCTTAGAAGACCATGTATAACAATCGAAGATATAGTCAATTTAGAGAAAGAGGCTTTTGGTAAATTCAAATTACAAGACTTAAAAGAAGTGGAAATTCAAGAAAAGTATTCTGGATACTTGTCTAGACAAGAAATTCAAATAAATCAGTCAAAAAAGAGCGAAAACGTTAAACTTGATCCAAACTTTGACTATACAAATATCAAAGGTTTAAGAATAGAAGCTCAGCAGAAATTAAATTTGATAAAACCTTTAACACTTGGTCAAGCAAGTAGAATATCTGGTGTAAGTCCTGCTGATATTGCAGTACTTATGGTTTATTTGAAAACTTTAAAAAATAATTAGATATTATACGGAAAAGTATATATAACAATAATGTTATTATTACAAGATTTGTTAATTATAATTGGTAACAACCTAAATATTACAAAAAAATATGTAGCAATTTTGCTACATATTTTTACTTTTTTTAAAACTCTACTTTTATATTTTTTCTTTCTTGTTCATCATCAACAATATAGAAAGAAAATTTCTTGAACTTAAATATTTTTGCAAATAGCACACCAGGAAATACCTCTATACTGTTGTTAAAGGTTTTAACTCTAGCGTTGTAGTACTTTCTAGCATTGGCAATATCAATTTCTAAATTCTTTAAATCGTTTTGCAAACTTATAAAATGAGTATCTGCTTTAAGTTCTGGATATTTTTCAACTACTACTGACAATAAATTCTTTAAAGTGTTGCTTAATGCACTATCGTTCTTGATTTTGTCCTCAGTGGAAGTAGATGCAGCTGCAAGATTTCTAGCCTCTATTACTTGAGTAAGAGTTTCTTTCTCATGTTTAGCATAACCTTTAATAGTTGCAACTAGGTTAGGGATAAGGTCGTATCTTTGTTTTAGATGAACGTCCATAGTAGAGAAACTTTCTTCTACATTATTTCTTCCTTTAACAAATTTGTTGTAGTAGCTTATAAACATACAGATAAGTATGATAATAAGAACTACAGCGATTCCTATTCCTCCAATCCACCAATAATTGATTCCTAATAATCCCATATTCTTTCTCCTATATTAATTTACTTAGACTAACAGTAAATTATTTATATTATACAGACAAAATTTTATTTTTCAAAATGTTTTTTGTTATCTTATTGTTTATATACTATGATAATTGCCACAAAATGATTGAAATTTACTTAATATATATATTAAGGTAAAGAATTAATATTCTTCATTAAGTCTTGTCAAATCTTGCTCAAAAATAACCTTAGTATTGGCTAGAGCATGGATTTGGATAGTTGTTCTACTCATAGGTCCTGTTATTAAGAAAACCTGACCTCTTTTTGCAGAAACAATTGAGTCTTTCTCTTGGTCGTTGATACCACCAGAGTTTTTGTAAAGGGTTATAAGGTCGTTCATATCATTAGGTGATAGTGTAAGAATTAGCGAATATTGACAGGCGTTAATAATAGCGGTAGACTGAGTTGCTATCTCTTCAGAACCTACGAAGTCTTTTATGTTTTGAGTAATAATTATTTGCATTCCATTGTATTTACGAATACGTTTTGCCATCTGTGCCATAAAGTCAAGCGCTATAGGGTATTTCTTATTAATAAATACGTGCGCCTCATCGACTGCAACGATAACACGTCTATGGTCTTCTTCTTTCTCCTCATGTGCAAAGTATTTTAAGTTAAAGTCTCTATTTTTGATAATTTCATTATCTAAATATTTAAATACAAGCAACATCTGAGCATTAGCGATAATATCATTACGGTTAGAAATAAGAGTACGGAAACTAAAACATATAAAGTTCTCATTAGTCCTAATAGAGTTAGGACCATTCCAAAGGTTGCTATTACGACCACCACTAGCAAACTTTTCAATATAAACCCTTATAGTCTGCAAGTTCCTTAAGTGATACTCATCTTTCTCTTTAGCAATCATTTCGTCGACTAACTCAACCAAATCATCAAATATTGGAAAATCTTCTGGTCCAAGCTCACTAACATTGGTAGCTGGAGTAATTCCAAATTTATTATAAAGTATTGCAACAATTGAGTTTAGTTTCTCAAAGGCGTCAGTATTGATTCCGGGAAGAATTAATTTAAAGAATTGTTCCAAGAACTGTAAGTGCGCGTTAAAGGAGTCGTCACTTTCTCCTTCTTCTGCTTCCAAGGTTGCATATATATGGAAAGGGTTAAATATACCATCTGTACTAGTACCAACGTCGATAATCTTTCCATGTAAGTTTTTACAAAGTATTTCGTACTCATTCTCTGGGTCAAGGATAAATATTCTTGTATTATCTGCTGCAAAGTTAGTAAGAAGTGTCTTTGTTGTAAAGGATTTACCAGCACCAGATTTACCAATAACCATCATGTTAGAGTTAACTCTTTCTCCATTTCTTGCAAAGAAGTTAACAAACACTGGATAAGCATTATATCCCAGATAAAGACCTCTGTCGTCTTGTAGCATATTGCTTATAAATGGGAATCCGCTAGCAAGAGTGTCTGTTTGAATTCCTCTTTGGTTATGTTTCAACATATCAAGAGTGCTTAAGTTAGAAGATACAAATCCATCAATCTGTCTACCAAAGTTCTCTGAGAATTTAAAACCATTCTGTCTTAAGACAGACCTAACTTCTTTCTTAACTGATTCTCCAGCCATTATATGAATGTTAACATTATATAAGTTCTGGTTGTTGGTTTCCAAGTTCTGTAATAATTCTTTCAAAGTATCATAATGGGTCTGAGTTTCAATCTTTTTACTAGTTTTCATATCTTTTTGAAGTTTTGCCTCAACTTCCATCAAAGACTTATCTATCATTTTCTTTGCATCATATTTTGGGATTGGTTCGCAGTTAATTACAACTCTACTTTCTTCCAAAACAAATAGTGGATAAATCCATGCATTGGCGACATCAAGTGGGTAGTCGGTTACTACAAATGACCTATACTCTTGACCATCAATTTTGCAAGTTTTTAGACCAAATTGTACTTCTTCTGGCATTGCCCATTTAATTTTGTCAGCTTCTGGAACTAATTCCAATTCTCTTTCGTCCATTTCGCTTGTAAAAGTACTTTTTAAGAAAACAAGTAAGTCATTTCCTTTCAATTCTTTAGTAAATATCGGAGTAACTGCACTCTCTAAGCTGGCAACCATACCGCCAACTGCACTTTCCAAAGCTTCTCTATCTTTGTCATAAACTACAATATAATATCCGTCTTTAATGATTTTGCTATCATTATTTAGATAGTTAAGATATTTTAGTCTTTCTTCAAATACTACACTTCTAGGCTCTAATTCTGTTGGGTTATAAAGCCCTCTATCTCTCATATCGTTAAGAGTATTATATTTATTATCCTCAAACTTAGTTAATTCGTCTAAAACCATTGGTTTTCTAGTTTTTACAATAGAAAAGTTTTGTCGTTCTCCAAGTCTGGATAATGCATGACCTAAAGACACAACCACAGAGTCCTGCCTGTCATCAGTCAAAAGTCCAAAGTTCATTGGGATTATCTCTACGACCTTAGCATAATATCCACCATAGAAAGCAATGTATTTGTCGGTACTTAGTCCTTCAAAAGGAATAACCCTACTAATATCATCAACAGGGTTTTTCGCATTCTTAATGTACTTCTTCTTATACGACATAAATTTAAACATCAGAACAAGACCATAATATAGCCTAACACCTTCTGATATCGGAATATAAAGTGTTATCCATATCGCAACAAAACTTATTGTTAAGTACATACTGTATGGAAATTCTAGGATATTGGCAAATAAGAACATTATTGCAAACCCAATACCAACAACACCCATAACAATATCAGCAATACCAAAACCATGAAAAACTTCTATCTTAACTTTACTTTTTCTAGGAATGTGTCTAACTGTCATAATATTTTCTCCATTTTTCCATTTGTTAAATTATAATTCTTTATCAAAGCCTATATTATAATTGTTAACAAAAACTAATTACATATTTAGTATATATTATTTAAATAATTTTAACAAAGAATATTTAGATAATTAATTTTTTAACTT
>CAZVVP010000050.1:0-5665 GCA_964630515.1 uncultured Christensenella sp.
GAATAAGAGTCTCCAAAACTCCTGAGGAGGGTTCGATTCCTTCCACCCCTGCCAATTAAATACTAATAAAAAAATATGAGAGTTGAGACATAAATGTTTCAATTCTTTTTTTAAGCTTAGTAACATAAAAAATACAGTCTAGAAGAAACTTGTGGACTAATGAAAAAATCACCTCATATAAATATCTTAAATGTGGCGAATTGAAAAATTTGTACAAAATGAAATAAACATAATTACAAAAGATTAAAGTAAAAAAACTCTATCCAAACGATAAAGTTCTTTTTTATAACATTTTCAAAATCATATACATTTTGAGAGCTTTCTCTTTTTTAAGATTATTTTTTTAATAACTCTATTATTTCATCAACAATCACATTGTTTGATTGGATATCAGTAAAGAACCACTTATCAATGTTAAATTGATTGAAATATGTTAATTGTCTTTTTGCATAATGTCTTGTGTTTAATTTAATAAGTTCCTTAACTGCATCTAATGTCTTATTACCGTTAAAGTTTTCAAAAAATTCTTTGTATCCAATCCCTTGCATTGATTGATTATCTATTGTTAATCCAGAATTATAAAGAGTTTCCACTTCTTCAACTAAGCCGCTATCAAACATAATATCCACTCTTCTATTTATTTTATCATAAAGTTTATCTCTACTAGAAAGATTCAATCCAATAATTAGTGGTTTAAAAGAATTATTAAAATTGTCTTTTTTATTTTCCGCTTCCCATTGACTTTTTGTTTTTCCTGTCAGTTCAAAAATTTCAATTGCCCTAATTACCCTTTTTATATCGTTTTTATGAAGTTTTTGGGCCGACTCCATGTCAATTTGTTCCAAAATCGAAAAGAGATACTCCTTGCCTTTCTCTTCAGCCATTTTGGTATATTTTTGTCTTAAATCTTCATTTGCAGGACATTGGCCATAATTGTTATTGTTAATTAATGCGGATAAATAGAATCCTGTTCCCCCTGTAATGATTGGTATTTTATTTTCATTCCACATTTCTTGTATAACTTTATTTGCATCATCTTTATAATTTGACACAGAATAAATTTCTGTAGGCTCAACAATATCAATCATATAATGTTTGATACCCTGTTTTTCTTCTTCAGTCACTTTAGCCGACCCTATATCTAATTTTTTGTAAATTTGTACACTGTCAGCACTTATAATATAAGTATGTAAAGCTTTAGCCAAGTCAACAGATACACTTGTTTTCCCACAAGCAGTAGGACCTAAAATTATTATTGCATTATACATTACACTATCCTTTTAAACCATTTTTCTATTTCTTTTTCAGTTATTTTCAAGACAATTGGTCTTCCATGAGGACAAAGCAATACTTCACAAGTGTTAAGCTTGTTTATCAAATAATCAATTTGAGAAATATCTAATTTATCATACGCTTTAACTGCATGCTTGCAAGCTGTTTTTGCTAAATAATCTCTCATAATTTGAGTGCTATTTTTTATTTTGTTATTATTTGTATTTGCTAATATATCATCAAAAAAACTTTGTAAATTAATGTCTTTAAGTGATACAGGAACAGCACCGACTCTAAACTTATTTATCCCAAATGATTCTATCTCAAACCCTAATTTTGATATATTTTCTAAATTTTCTTCTATATACGCAAATTCAATATTATTAGTATTAAGAATAAATGGAATTAATAAAGGTTGAGTGCAAATATTATATTTTTCAAACTCTTTTGAGTATTTATCAAAAAGAATTCTTTCATGACCAGCATGTTGGTCAATTAAATATATATAATCCTTAAACTGAACAATAATATAAGTATCAAATAATACACCTATTGTTTTGTAGTCATTATTTAAGACATTTTTTATAGTATCTTCAGTCTCTTTTACAGTTATTTCAAGTTGTTCGTTTTGCGTAATGTTTTTTTCTTGATTCTTGATTTTGTTCATCGTGACTTCAAGTTCACTTGGTGCTCTAAATTCAATCTCACCACTATTGATCAAATCTGAAAATTTAGAATTAGAGTAGCTGTTACTATTTGTGGTTGTTGATTTATAATTATATACCTCATTGATACTTGCTTGTCCATAAACAGAAACTTCAACTGGTTTTGTATAAATATCTTTTTGTTCAGTTATAGTTTCTTCTTTGGGCTTATAACTAATTCCTTCATTTTCTTTAAGAGTGGTTAAATTATTTAAATCTATTTCAGGGATATCTTGAGACTTTTCTGTATTTGTTAAAACAACATTTTCAATATTAATTGAGTCAAGAATTACCTTAGATATTTCCGTCAAAAATGTTTCAAAAATTATTTTCGAATTTGAAAATTTAACATCTAACTTATTAGGATGTACATTGACATCTACTAAAGAGTTGTTTAATTTTAAATTAAGAACAAAGAATGGAAAGGTACTTTTCATAATATAGTTTTCGAATGCGGAATAAATAGCAGTAGATATTGTTTGATTCTGAACATATCTACCATTTACAATCAAAGTTTGGTAAGTACGATTTGGCTTTACAAAACTAACTTTACCTATATAGCCCCACACTTTTAAATCGTTTTTCTCAAAATTAACTTGAACTAAATTATCAACAACGCTTTTGCCATATACTGCATAAATAGCATCAAATAATCCATTCCCTGAAGAGTTATAAATTATCTTATCGTTTGCCGTATATCTTATTGAAATCTCTGGATGAGACAAAATAATCCTAGCAACTATATTTGTAATTTCACTTTCTTCTGTTTTTGCTTTCTTTAAGAATTTCCTTCTAGCGGGAATATTATAAAATAGGTCTTCTGCGATAACTGTTGTGCCTTGTGATGCCCCTATAGGCTCACTTTTAATAATTTCGCCACCATTAATTTTTATAACATTACCCATATCAAAATCTTGAGTTTTAGAAATCATAGTAACTTTACTAACAGCAGTTATTGTAGATAATGCTTCTCCTCTAAAGCCAAGTGTACCTATATTGTACAAATCATCTGCATTTTTTATTTTGCTTGTAGCGTGTGGCATAAAAGCAACAGACATTTCATCTCCCGCAATTCCACAACCATCATCAGTAACTCTAATATATTCAATGCCACCTTCTTTTATTTCAATAGAAATACTAGAAGCTCCTGCATCAATAGAGTTCTCCACTAATTCTTTGACCACACTTGCAGGTTTATCAATAACTTCCCCTGCAGCTATTAAACTATATACTGACTTATCTAAAACATTTATCTTTGGCATAATTTATTTATCTATATACCCCTTTAATTGAATTAATATATCAAAGGCATTTAAAGGTGTCAGAGAATTAACATCAATATCTTTCAAAATTCCAGCAACTTCATTAAGATTTTGTCTATAATTAGTTTTGTCCTCACCGCTAGTTATCTCTGCTTCACTAATTAAATCTTTATTTAAATCATGTTGTTCAAGATTGTGCAAAATTTGTTTAGCTCTAGTAATAACTTCTTGTGGTAAGTCGGCCAGAGATGCTACCTCAATTCCAAAACTTTGATTTGCACTTCCTCTAACAATTTTTCTTAAGAATATGATTGAATTGTTATATTCTTTAATCATGATTTTATAATTCTTGATTCCGTCAAGTAACCCTTCCAAGTCTGTTAATTCATGGAAATGTGTAGAAAATAAAGTTTTACAAGTATAATTTTTAGAAATATATTCCATTATTGACCAAGCAATACTCAAACCATCAAAAGTGCTAGTTCCTCTACCTATCTCATCTAGCAAAACCAAACTATTATTTGTTGCATTAGCTAAAATATTGCTAACTTCTGACATTTCGACCATGAAGGTAGATTGACCAAAGAGCAAATCATCACTAGCTCCAATTCTAGTAAAAATTCTATCTATTATGGCAATTTTTGCAGATTTAGCAGGAACAAAACAACCAATTTGAGCCATTATAACAATTAATGCAACTTGACGCATATATGTACTTTTACCTGCCATATTCGGTCCTGTTATCAACATTGTTCTGGAATCAGAATCATTCATAACTGTATCATTTGGCACAAAATCATTTTTTAGTATAGATTCCACAACAGGATGTCGTCCGCCTAAAATTTCTAAGTTCTTGTTGTTCTTTGATATAATTGGTTTAATATAATTTTTTTCAGCCGAAACTGTTGCAAAAGAAAGAATAGTGTCCAAAACTCCAATTGCTCTAGCAGTTTCTTGGAATTTTTCCACTTCTTTTAATAACAAATTTCTAATATATGCAAAAAGCTCCATTTCTATTTGTTGCTTTCTTTCACCAGCATTAAGGATTTTCTCTTCTAGTTCCTTTAATTCTTCAGTTATATATCTTTCACCGCCAGCTAGTGTTTGTTTTCTAACATATCGATATGGAACTAATTCGACAGAACCCTTAGCAACCTCAATATAATAACCAAAAACTTTATTATATCCAATCTTTAAGTTTTTAATTCCAGTTACTTCTTTTTCACTTGCTTCAATTAAGCTTAAAGTTTTCGAAGAATTGGTTTGTAAATCAATTATCTCATCTAACTCTTTATTAAAGCCTTTCTTAATAAAATTGCCATCTTTAATATTATTGGTACAATCTTCATTAATAGCACAAGATAACAATTCTACTACATCTGTATAATCATGTAATCCATCAACTATATCAAGAATAATTTTAGAATTTAATTTAGATAAATTCTTCTTAATTACGGGTATTAGTTTTAAACTTTTATTTAAAGCTAAACAATCTTTTGGTGTTAAATTATTGTAGCTTATTCTACCTGTTAATCTTTCTATATCATAGATATCATAAAGCAGTTCTTTAATTTGTTCACGAATTACAATGTTTTTTACTAATTCTTCAACACCATTTAGTCTATAATTTATTTCTTCACAACTTACTAAAGGACTATCAATATACTTTTTAAGAGTTCTTTTACCCATATTGGTTTTTGTTTTGTCCAAAACCCACAATAAAGTCCCTTTTTTCGCTCTATCTTTAGCATTTTCAGTTAATTCTAAATTTCGTCTAGAGTTTGCATCAATTTGCATATATTTATGATTGTCTACTAAATTTAATTTATTAATATGCGACAAATCCCTTTTTTGAGTAGTAGTTACATATCTAATCAAAACACCAGCACAGGTAATAGCCAAAAATTTATTTTTATAACTATTATCTTTAATCTTATCAATATTCAATTGTTTTAAAAGTGTTTTAAGGCTAGTATCATAATCAAACTCATCTTCTTCAATGTATGTAAAATTTGGAACTATTTGCATCTTCACACACGCAATAGAATCTTCGATATATTTAACTTCCTTGTTAGCCAACACTTCTTTTGGTTTAACTGTTGCAAATAAATCGTTTAAATTAAGAATTAAATCTTCATCATATTCTGTTAAATTAAATTCGCCAGTAGAAATATCTATATAACTAACACCTAATTTGTCTTTTTCTTTATAAACAACAGCTAGATAGTTATTTGATTCTCCATCAAGAATTGAAGATTCTACTACAGTGCCAGGAGTAATAACTCTTACAACATCTCTATCAACAACATCTTTAGAGCCCTTCTTTGGGGCAGATAATTGTTCGCATATGGCAACCTTAAAGCCAGCCTCAATTATCTTTTGTAAATAGGTATCCAAAGCTTTAACTGGAACACCACACATTGGAGC
>CAZVVP010000051.1:0-4816 GCA_964630515.1 uncultured Christensenella sp.
ATAATTTATCTGAGAAAGATGCAGAACATGCACAGACTGCAATAAAGGCATATCACATATTAAAACACTTTGACTTGGAAACTAGCCAAAGTCCATATGTATTGTAGGATATACATACAAAAAAGGCGTAAGCCCTATATATTAATTTATTGTTTAACATTTAATTAAGGAGGATTTCATATGAAAATGAATCTTGAAGCCCTTAAGGCACTAGAACAAAAACTTGCTGAATATAGCAATGTTAATGGTGCTATTGCTGAGCATATGGCTCAGAACTCAAACACCTGTACTGACTGTTACAAGACAGGAGGTGGTGGTTGCAAGGGTACTTGTCGCGGTACTTGCGTAAGCAAATGCAAGGCTACAAGCAGCAAGTACTAATGATTAGTTTGTTTGCTTAAGAGTGTAACATATTCTTATCAAACAATGAACTAACTTGATGAGGGTGTGGCATTACCACACCCTCATGTGTTAAATTAATAGAAGAAATGGAACGAGTAAACAAATCATTATTACTTTTAATAAGTCATTCTTGCAATCTAAATTGCAAATATTGTTATGAGTGGTATAAAGATAATAGAATGATGACTTGGGAACAAGTCGTTAGTATTCTAGAAAAAGAGTTTTTAAATCAAACCGAAGTAATAGAGAGTGTTGATTTAATTGGTGGAGAACCATTGCTAAATTTTGAATTAATACCACGTATTAGTGAATGGGTATGGGCACATTCTCCTCAGACAAAAATATTTACGAGAACAAATGGAACATTGTTGGATGATGAAAAAAAAGTTTGGTTTATAAAAAATAAAGATAGATTCATTCTGGGGCTTAGTATGGACGGTATGCCAGATGTAAATTTTATAAATCGCGGAGTGAAAAATATCGACTATGATTTTTTTGTAAATAGCTGGGCAGATAACCCCATAAAAATGACTTTCTTTCCCAGTAGCATACATCTATTAGCTGATTCTGCCATAATGTTATATGATAAAGGATATAAACTAACGGGAGGATTGGCTCAAGGTGTAAAATGGGACAGTAAGCACAGCAAAATATTAGATGAACAATTGTCAAGGTTAGTTGAATATTACATGATACACCCTTCCATAAATCCAATGGAGCCAATTTTTGATCTAAATTTCGAGAAAGCATTTTGGATTCCTGATGAAGATATAGAGGAAACGCCATGCTGGGAACAGGCTAATATACACTCGTATGATTGTGACGGTGAACTGTTACCATGTCATATGTTTTCTAAAATTGTACAAGGTGAGAAAAAGCGTGAACGGATACTTGAAGATATGAAATCTATTCATAACGAGTTGGTTTCAGAAAAGTGTATGAAATGTCCGATACGTTGGTGTTGTAAAAATTGTATGGCTATGAATTATCAACATACAGGGGATTTTGGGAATAATATAAACCTTGATTTTATGTGTGAAGCTCAAATGGTAGCGGCAACAGCTTCTGCTAAATTGATTGTTTTAAAAAGTATAGATAGAGATGGGATGTTTAATACTAATGAAGAATATGAAAGAGTAAACAATGCAATACGTTTCCTTAAGATGAGAAAGGAGGTTGACAATGGCTGATATTATAAGAATTTCTTTTATGGAGCAAATCAATGTCTCTACAGTGAGAACCTTTATTGAGGAATTAGAACGATGTAATACAGAAAATCCAGATTGTACTGATTTGTATATTACTATATCTTCTCCTGGTGGTGATGTTGAACTTGCTATAGAATTATATAATTTTATACGTTCACTTAATTGTAAAGTTACGACAATAAATCTATCTTATGTTAACTCCGCTGCAATTATTGTCTATTTATCAGGAGAAGAAAGATTGTGTTTCCCTGCATCATCATTCTTTGTTCACTCAATAACCAAGAGGATGAATAAAGATTATACAATCTCAGAATTATTAAGGGAAGTAAAGGAAATGAAAGCCAATACAGAAAAGGTTTCGTCTTTATTGGAATCTCAAACATTTAAAGACAAATCGTACTGGAAGAAAATGATGGGTCGAGGTGAGGTTATCGGTGCAGATAAAAGTATTCAACTTGGATTGGTTAACAGAATAATTGATTCTATATGAAAACAAAAATCGGATGGTTAATTAGTTTAACAAAAGGATATCGTAAGTTGGTATTTTATCCATTGATGTTAAATGTTTTATCAGTTTTTTTATCTATTGCATTTGTTGAACTAACAAAGATATTATTCGAAGGTGTTAACAATGATATAAGATTCCTATCTTTTTGCATATCATTATTAGTGATTACAAAAGTATTAGAATTGTTTTGTGAACAACGAGAAATGTATTTGCGAGAAAAGGCTTGCGCAAAACTTGAAAACATATATACATTACGGCTCTTTGAAAATACTTTTAAAAGTGCCAGACATGAACTTCAAAATATCCATAGCGGAGACGAAATGAGTAGGTTAACTACGGATGTCTCTGTCATAGCACAATGTGTGACTTATACAATTCCAACTATTATTTATGCATCTGTTCAACTAATAGCCACATCTATCTATCTTCTGTTTGTTCAATCCTCCCTTACGGTTGCGATAATTTGTATTATGCCTATAATGATTTTATTGGGCAAACAATATACCAAAAAGATAGTTCCAATTTCTAGAGATATTAGGCTGGAAGATTCTAGTGTCAATGAATATATGCAAGAGCATCTTCAAAAGCATGAGATGCTAGTCTCTTTCGGAGTTACATCATTTATTGTTGATAAAGTAAGAGCGCTACAAGATAAATTATTCTCATCCATTAAGCAAAGAATTTTTTTAGATGTTGTTGCAGAATCTTTTGTGGATATAGGATTTGCGTTAGGTTATCTCGCTATAATAATCTGGGGAGTTTTTGGCATTCAGAATGAAACCTTTACCTACGCAATGCTCATTGTATTTATGCAGTTGGTTGGACAACTACAAAGACCTTTCATTTTTTTTAAAACACAATTTCCAGCTCTTATGAATTCCTATGCTTCTATAGAAAGATTACAAGAATTAGAAAATATGGAAAAAGAAGATGATACTTATAATGTTCATCTTGAAGGTGCAGTTGGAGTTAAATTTCAGAATGTCTTTTTTAAATATCTCAAATCAGACAAATGGGTTTTGAATGATTTTACATTTGACTTTAAACCAGGAAGTATAACAGCACTAATAGGCGAAACAGGTATTGGAAAAAGTACAATCTTACGCCTAATCCTTGCATTCAATACTCCAAATAAAGGTTATGTTGGATTATATAATAGTCATAAAAATGTATCTGTCAATTCTAGTACACGGTGTAATTGTACATATGTTCCTCAAGGTAACACAATCCTAAGTGGAACAATTAGATATAATTTAAAGATTGGTAATTTACATGCAACAGATAGAGAAATAAACGAAGCGTTATATAATGCAGCAGCTGATTTTGTTTTGAATGACTTACCAAACGGGTTAGATACAGTTGTTGGAGAAAATGGATTGGGATTAAGCGAAGGTCAAGCTCAAAGAATAGCCATAGCACGGGGGTTACTACATAATGGACAATTATTATTGCTGGATGAGCCTACTTCTGCGTTGGATGACATTACCGAAAAAATATTTCTTGATAGGTTACACAGCAAGAGGTCAAACAAAACAATAATCATTATATCACACAAAAAAGAAGTAGGTAATTATGTTGATAATACCTTGATGCTAGAATAGCCTTATTTAATAAATGGAATCCTAAAGAAGATAACTTTCTTCTACAATCAAAATCTAACAAAGTTATTTATGTTGAAGTATTTGACTATACTCTTGGATGATACAAGCATATCGTATTGCCATTACGAGAATATCAAAGAGGACTTTAAGCTCATAAGTCTTGCAGACTTAAAAGCAGGTATTATGTTTGCAATTAAAGAGAATCTTATTATTCAAATTGTACTACCCAATTATGAATTGCCACCAGAGTACAAAGAAGTAATTAATTCTGTGGAACATATTAGTATAATATCCTCTTTGTGTGAAGATGGCTCACTACATGCGGAGGCAGATATAGTAGTATTTGATGATTGGATAGGACTAGATTTATACAGTTTCAAAGAGGGTGTAATATATATGATACGTACATCTAAATATGATTTCTTTGAGCGTTACTTATTCTTACAACGACCGCTATCAATGGCTGCTAGAATGAATGTCATCTTAACAGACATTAAAACATTTAATAAAAACGATATCGAAAAGTATGAAAAAATATTAGCAGCATTATCGGAGAAAATTGAAAAACTTTGTTTGAAAGGTAAGTCGCCACAATTAAACCTTCTAACAAATCGCATTAGGCTTAAAGATATGAATAACTGCGATAAGGATATGGGAAATATAACTCTTGCACCCAATGGAAAGTTATATGTGTGTCCTGCATTTTATTTGGTCGATGATATTGAAACAAAGTTTTCAATTGGAGATTTAAAGTATGGATTAGATTTAGAAATATCACAACAATACAAGTTCTGTTCTACTCCACCATGTCAAAATTGCAATACATATCAACACATAAATTGTGCTTGGCTTAACAATAAATGAAAAATGATAAAGGCAAAACTGCAACAGACTGTCGCAGTTTTGCTATTCTGTGAATTGCTATCAACTATTTAAAGAACAAGGTACATAAATATATCATGAGTACACTTTGACCCCATTATTATAATCGTCTATTGATAAGAATATGCGAATCTTTTTCTCTTTTCGTTGGCAAATACTCTCCAACACCCTTTGCCTTACCCTGCTCGCATCATAAGTATTAAACCGAAAGGCAA
>CAZVVP010000052.1:0-4755 GCA_964630515.1 uncultured Christensenella sp.
ATATATGCTTCCTTAGCTCAGTTGGTAGAGCAACTGACTCTTAATCAGTGGGTCCGGAGTTCGAGTCTCCGAGGGAGCACCAAAAAAGATTGTATAAAGTGGCTTTATTTCGCCACTTTTTTTGTTTTTTTAATTTATTGATTATTTATTTTTTTTTAGTTTTTGTGGTTTTTTTGTTAAATATGGGTCAATTTATGGGTCAAAAATCTTGAACTAATAATTTAGTTTATAATGTTTCGCCATTACAAACAACCAATTTGTGCAAGGCTCTTGTTTGTGCAACATATAGAAGTCTTAAGTCTACAGTGTTATTTGTATATGCCAATTTGTCATAAATTATCACACTATCAAACTCCAAGCCTTTCGCGGTCTGTACTGTAAGTAATATGTTTTGTGCATTGTCATAAGATGAATTACTTTCGTCAATAACTGTTAAATTTAAAGATTTTAATTTCTCCTGTGCAATCTTTAATTCATTATCATCTTTGCAAATAATGGCTGTATGAGAGAATTTAGAATTGCAGTAATTTAAAATTTGGGCAATTTCTTCTACATTATTGCTAGCAGTATATTGCACTTCTTCTCCATGTCTGACAACATTTTCTGCAGGCATTGTGCCAAGAAGTTTTAAAGTTTTGTTCGCCTCTTCCATAATCTCTATACTTGTTCTGTAACTTCGCTTTAAGTATAGCATTTCGCAATCTTGGAAAAGACTTGTTACTTGACTCCAGTTTTCTATACTCTGATAAGCATAAATCCCTTGTGCGATATCCCCAAATATTGCAAATGTTGCCTTGTTAAAGAGTCCAATTAAAGCCATGTACATAAGTTCGCTTAAGTCTTGCGCTTCATCAATTAGGACGCATTTCATACTATTATAATATGGTGCTCTTTGAGTCCTATACAACAAATATAATATACACGCCAAATCGTCATGAGAAATCTTCTTTGACTTAATATTATTTAGACTATATTTCTTCAAAATTGCAAGTTCTTCGTAATCAGAATACTTTTCAATATTTTGCAAAAAATCTTTATACAAATTTAATAAGTTTATTTTAGGACTAAATTGTTTGTTTAAATAACCAGCGTTTGCAGATTCACATTTTCTCCTAATCGCAAACTTCTTAAGAAGAGGAATATCCGCCATATTTAAGTTTCTTCCCACCATTTCTTTGATTTTGTTATCATAGGCTATTGATAGTGCCAGCTTCTTGCAACCATGCTCCAACTGAACCTCTAACGGCTGAGAAATCTCTGAGTTAAAGAATCCATAAACAAAGTCCGCATCTAGAATTTTTACTCCATCAACTATAACATCTTTGTAACATATTTTTTTCTTATAATCTTCTAAATATTTGTTTATACAATCGCCAAACTCTTTTGTGCCTTTATATTTTAAATAGTTAGTGGATATTTTTTTGTCTGATAAGTACTTGAACTGATAATGTTTGGAAAGTAACTTGTAGTCGCTACCAATGATGCTTTCTGCCATTTTGTTAAGAGAGAAACTATTGGACTTTTCAGCATCTAAATCTGTAAGAATTGTGGAAATATAACTCATAAATATTTCGTTAGGAGAAATTATCAAATACTCTTCTGGTTTAACTTTGTTCTTATAATTATACATAAGATAAGATATTCTATGTAAAGCAACCGTTGTTTTACCAGAACCAGCAACACCTTGAACTACAACATTAGAAAATATTGGAAGTCTAATTATCCTATCCTGCTCTTCTTGAATAGTCGCTACTATATTTTTTAACCTATTATCTGCACTTTGGGTAAGATATGGTTTAAGAAATTCGTCATTACTTATTGTGTCTTGAAAGTCAAAAATCGATTTTACTTCATCATTTTTGATATCAATCTGCCTTTTTAATTTCAAGTCAACTTTGTATTCGTCACCATTTGCTTTGTATGAAGTTTCCCCCACTCTTCCGTTATAGTATAGGTCAGAAATAGGAGCACGCCAGTCTATTACTTTGTTATCACTCTTATCTGTAATTTCACCTATGCTTAGCCGGCCGATATACCCTTTAAATTCTTCGCCATCGTCTAAGTCCTTAAACTCTAGTTTTGCAAAATATGGCTCTTCTATGTGTCTACGAAGAATCTCTAACTTTTCGTCAATGTCATTAAGCAATCTTTCCCTCTCCACATTAAAGCCATTGTCTGTCTCAATAGGCATATCAAGGGCAACCTCTCTACCTTTCAGCAAATCATCTTTATACTCTCTGACCATTTCTTTGATTACTTTGTATTTTTTTCTCTCATACTCTAAGCTCATAATTTCTCTCCTTTTATTATATTTATTTTACTAGACTTCTCTACAGAAAGCACGAAAAAAGGTCGATATTCTAAAAAAAATTAGAATACCGACCTAGAAATTTTATATTTAGTTACCACATTTAGGTTTTCCATAAATGAAGTTTCGTTATTAAGTTTTCGTACAAATTTTAATCTTTTCATAGAGTTTATCCTTGTAAAAGATAGATGTATTATATCAGAGTTTAGCAATAAAGTCAAGAGATTTTGATAATATTTGTTTGGAAATCTTGTAAAATTTATAGTAACCGTGATTTAAATTTCATAAAAAGAGACAAATATACGCTTTATAAAATAAAAAAGAGCGGGTTATAATTAAGAAAAACATCTCATAACGCTCTTTTTTTCGATAAAATATCTACTATCTATTAAATATTTCGTAAATTTTGTCTAAATCATCTGCAGAATAATAGCTAATAACAATTTTTCCACGCTTGTTATTGCCCATAATCTTAGCTTTACTACCTATAGTTTTAGTGATATGGTCCTCAAAATTCTTTAATTCCAATGGCAAAATTCTTGGCATTGATTTCTTTTGAGTTTTGCCTTGCTGAACTTCTTTGACAGCTTTTTCCATATCTCTAACAGTAATTCTTTTAGTTATTGCAAGATTTGCCAACTTTAATTGAACTTCTGGGTCAGCAACAACAACTAAACTTCTTGCATGTCCAGCACTTAATTTGCCTTCTTCTACTAGCTTAATAACAGCTGGGCTTAAAGAAAGTAGTCTTACGGTATTTGCAATTGCTGACCTACTTTTACCAAATTTATTAGAAATAGTATCTTGAGTCCAATTAAATTCTTCCATTAATTCATTTAAAGCACGTGCAGTTTCAATTGGGTTTAAATCTTCTCTTTGAATATTTTCAAGCAATGCAATCTCTTTGATTTGAGTATCAGTATACTCTCTAACAACTGCAGGAATAGTTTTTTTGCCAGCTAATTTACTTGCTCTAAACCTTCTCTCTCCCGCAACAATTGTGTATCTCTTGCCATTTTTTACCACAAGTATTGGCTGTACAACACCATATTCTCTGATACTTTGTGCCAATTCTTCTAACGAATTGATATCGAAATTCTTTCTTGGTTGTTGAGTATTGTTGTCTATAAGTGCAATATCTATGTCAACAACAGATGAGTTTGTGACAATTTCTTCACTTTTAGCAACTTTTTTTTCATGCTTTACAATTTCCTCTTTCTCTTCTAAGATGTCAGCAACTTCTTCATCTCTGTCTAGAATTCCTAACAAAGAATCTAAACCTCTTCCTAATCTTGTTCCCATTTTTTCCTCCTAAAATCCTCTATTTTTGCTTCCTTAAAAATTCTTCAGTTAAAGTCTTATATGCAATTGCACCTGCACATTTATTATCATATAAACAAATTGGCTCTCCATAACTTGGTGCTTCTGCCAATCTGACGTTTCTTGGAATAATAGTTTCATATACTTTATCTTTAAAATATTTCTTCAAATTCTCAGCGACTGAATTATAAAGAGTACTTCTATTATTCTTCATAGTTAATACTATACCTTCAATAGAAATGGCTTCATTTAGGTGTTTTTTAACCAATTTAACAGTATACATTAATTGTGTAATTCCTTCCATAGCTAAGAATTCGCATATAATTGGAATAATAACAGAATTACAAGCCGTAAGTGCATTAATTGTAATTAAACCAAGCGATGGAGGACAGTCTATACAAACAAAATCATAACTATCCTTAACTTCTGACAAAATTTCTTTAAGTACATACTCTCTCTTTTTCATCTGAACCATTTCGATTTCCGCACCCGCTAAATCTACATCTGAAGGAATCAAATCACAATTGGTCACTTTTGTAGGCAGTATCACCTCCATTATATTAGCATTACCAGCCATTATATCATAAATTGTCTTGAATTTTTTTTCTTTATCAAAACCAAAGCTTGAACTGGCATTACCCTGCGGATCCATATCAACAAGCAAAACTTTTTTGCCCATAGTTGCAAGATAACTTGCCATATTAACACAAGTAGTAGTTTTTCCTACACCACCCTTTTGATTTAAAAAAGCAATAATTTTTCCCATATTCACCTACTTATTTTTTGCATTATTTTGCTTTTCGCATTTTCAGTATAACACAACACTTGACCCCGTACAAAATATTTTTGTATAATTATTTAAAAATAACAAACAAAATTATCGACATAAAGTGTGTATTGATAACAATACTAAATTAATAGAAAAAGGCTTTATTTAGCCATTTTTATCTTGCTATCATTGTTGAATTTTATGATTTTATCACATTTCGTAAAAAATGTTTCACGTGAAACATTGTTCTTTAAACTACTTCTTAATTATCTATTATATAAAAATATGATTATATATATTTTTTATAAAAATTAAAACTAATATTAAAATTAATACATTGCAGATATAAGTTATTTGT
>CAZVVP010000053.1:0-3909 GCA_964630515.1 uncultured Christensenella sp.
TCAATTTCACCATCTACAAACCGATTTTTTACAGAATCTTCATACGCATCTGCATCACCATACTTTTTCATCATTCTAGTCCAGTATGCGATAACTCTATTGTCTGTTCCTTCATCAATATCATCAACACCTTCTCGCATATCCGGCGGCGAAATACATACTTCACAATTCAAATCACCAAACTGCTCGAAGCATGCCAGATACGATACTGCATCCCGTTTTCGATTAGTCGCAAGCATAGCTTTAAATCCGGTATCTTTATATCCTTCAACATAATGATTATTAATATCTAACGCTATTCTCTTTATTCGCGCTTCCGTCGAAGCAAGACGTTTCATACTACTCCACTTTCGTTTTAAATCGTATCTTTGTGTCTCAGTAAGCCTCTTCGTCGTTTGTTCAAACCACAAATCAATATTTGCCTCATCTACAGTTTGTTCAACGAATCTACCTTCATAAATTAATGGTACAATTGCCCTATCATCTACACCATCTTTGATTGTATATTTATGGATAAGTTTACCGAACTTAGTCATAGTATTCTTTTCACTTTTCATAAGTGGCGTACCGGTAAAACCTATATAACACGCATTTGGAAACACAACTCGCATTTTAGTAGACAATTCACCATAATTTGACCGATGGCTTTCATCCACAAGCACAAATACATCTCTGCTTAAATTTTTCAATCCGCTGCTCTCAACTGTATTAAACTTATTTATAATCGTTGTAATAATATCTACTTTTCCTTCATTGATTAAATCAATAAGATTCTTACCACTAGTAGCTCTTGCCGGCTTACATCTGGTATGCGTGAATGTCTTTGCGATTTGTTTATCTAATTCTTTTCGATCCGTAACAATAACTACCTTGGGTTCGAATCTCGCCATTTCTAAAAGAATATATTTAGCAAGCATAACCATTGTTAAGGATTTTCCGGAACCTTGCGTATGCCAAATAACACCACTTTGTCTATTTCCTTCAACATCATTGGTGTTAATTGTTTTTATAATTTCTTTAATAGCGAAATACTGCTGATAACGACATATTTTCTTTACATTGGCATCGTAAAGAACAAAATACTTCGTCAATTCTTTCAGCCTGTCAATCGAAAGCAAGGATATAATATTTTCATCCTGTACTGTAGGCACTCTGTCTTCAACATACTTTGCTTTAGCTGTTTCTAAATAATCTAAATCTTCTTCTTTCCAAACGCTCCAATATTTCTTCCCAGTACCCGTAGTTGCATATTTTACAGAGTTCTTATTTGTAGTCATCACAATTTGAATATATTTAAATAGTTGCGGAATATATTCATCCTGCTGGTTACGTATCATCTGTTCTATCCCTTGTTCAACAGAAATATGAGGTGCCTTACATTCAATTACAGCAAAAGGAATACCATTCACAAACAAAACAATATCCGGTCTAACTGTATGTTCTCCATCATGACTTGTGACAATGTATTCTTCCGTAACGTGAAATACATTATTCTCAAAGTTATCCCAATCAATATACTTCAAGTCAAAGCTTAAGACTTTTCCTGCACCAACTGTTTCCTGATAGCTTCTACCAAGCATAAGGGCATCATATATTTTTTCGCTTGTCTTTATTAAACCATCTGTTAATGGTTCGTCCAAATCTTCAATTGCTCTTTCAATATTTGCAGATGAAAATTCCTGCTCAATACCGCCAAACTCAAAACGGTTTATTCTTCGAAGCTGACTACGCAAAATCCCTTTAAGCAATACTTGATATTTACTACCACGCTGTAAAGTACATTCTTCGGGTGTAAGATATGTATATCCCATATTCTGTAACAAATCTAAAGCTGGTTTCTTGCTTATATTGTCTTCTAAATATAGATTACTATTCATCAAATTCATCTCCACCTTTACATTTTATCTTTCAAAATTCCAGAAAACAATAATTGCCCTAACCCATCTGCCTCTTTTTTTAACAGAATCTCCTGCTTACTTAAAATATCTCTTTTGTTATCTATAAGTGTAAATAATTTTGCAATCTTCTTTTGTTCCTCAATATTATTGGGTATCGCAATTTTTATTTGTTTCATATCTTCCTGTGTCAGTTTCGCCCTAGTTGTGCCATTTATATACACTCGTATATCTTTATGTTCTAATGCAAAAAATACAAATTTTGAATCGAATTGTCTCCTTACCTTCAAAACATGAGCATGATTGTTTACCCATGTTTTACCAGTTATATGCTTTGCAATAGATTTTAAAGAAAAATCTTCAAAATTCCCCCCATCTTCAGCCAATAAAATTAGTTCATCATCAAAAATATATTCATCGACGTAATCCAACAATCCATTAGCACCATAATATGGATATTTTTTTCGTCTTCCCTCTCTCTCATTAGCATTTAACGGTTTTCTCATTGAATCGAGTATTTCACACACTTGTTCTAGTTTGTATTTGGACCATTTTGAACTTTTATCAAATATTCGTTCTTTTCCCGATATATATTTTTGTAGTAATATATACTTTTCCGTTTGGAGCATACCTTGTAAATTTACTAATAAGTCCACTCTTTTTTTCTGTAAATTTAACAATTTTACAATATTTTCTTGTTCTCTCAAAGATGGTAAAACAATATAACTACTTAAAAATCTTTCTTGCCCTAATGTTCTATTTCTTCCAGCCCCTCCAGGAGAGGCATATTCCATGATTTCCTTACCTTTTGACGTCATGAAATATAAAACCAAATAATCAAGATTTACTCTTTTATCTTTCGGTTTATACATAGGAAATCTATGAGATGCTATCATCCCCCTTTGCTCAATAGTTGTTCTCGCAATTGCACATTCCCACGCAAATACAATATTAACAACAAAACAATCTGGCTCTACCCAGAACACTCTCTTATTACCGAGTTCTTTTCCAGTTACAGGTTCTTTATAAAAAATACCTTTTCCATGCGATCTAATACCAATCTGGGTATACTCTTCATCTAGTTTAACCTCAACAGGATTATCTACCTTTTCCAATACATCTTGTACTTGAACAATCTCCCAATCTTTAGGTATTATTCCAAGCTTAGTCTTTTTATACCCATCTGGAACTTTTCCACATTTTATTAATTCAATTCGTTCCTTTATATCTTCACGCATACTTTCAATCTCCTACTTGTATATTGCTATCACTTCAACTTTCAATACTGGGCCATCAACTAAGATAGGTTCCATACCCTGGCTGTCAGAATCCATACTTCTTCTTACTGCTCTTGGAAGCTTTATAAAATCCTTAAGCGGATTAAAGATTTCAACTTTTTCTTTTTTCATCATTCCTACTACTTTGCAAAGCATATAAACCTCTTGCTCATCATATTCTTCCAACTCTGCATATTCCTCTTTAAGATTACCCATACCCAGCTTACTTGAAATTGTGACTTCTTCATCCTCCATAACAATCGGAATATCTGCAGAAGCTTTTCCCAAAAATGCTTCCATCAATTCTCTCTCATTATCACTTGATGTCTCTATTTGACTGGTTATTAAAGGCATAAATTTCTGTGCAACGCTAAACATATCAAATTGTTCAGGTATTTCGAAACTTCCGTTAACTCTTATGATACTCATTCTTGGAACAGTATTTATATCATAGTCATCTAATGCTAAATCAAAATACTCACTTCCAGACAATTCCTCCAATTTCTTTTCAAATCGGTCATAATCTTTTATTACATCTTTTGTAACTTCTCTCTTTTCTTCTATTTCCATTCCTGCATTTACTCCAAGGAAGTCCGTTCCAAACGAACCTCCTCTAGTTTTCTTCTTGCTCAATTCTACAGGTTGATTAGCATAATCCGCATCAATTTGTCTAAGATAAGAATACTGTTAAAAATTCCATGAGCTGTCACGGGATTGTTCTCACTCACTGTCCCGAT
>CAZVVP010000054.1:0-3748 GCA_964630515.1 uncultured Christensenella sp.
CCCCCCATTGTCAACTAAATATAACTAAGTTTTTAAATTTTTAATTTTAAAACAAAAGAAGTTTGTGTATATAGGATACATAACACAAACTTCTTTAGAAATTAAGTAAAAAATATTTTCTAAATCTATTCTTTATTATTCATCTCTTTAGTTACATCTTCTTCTGCAACTACTTTACCATCATAAATTTCTTGAACAGCTCTAGATACTTCTGGAATCTTGTTTAATTCTTCCTCTGTTAGAGTTCTTTGTAAGAATTTTGCTCTTTTACCAGCAAGAACAGCCAATTTATATGGATTGCCAACTTGTTTAATTAATTTATCAATAGGTGGTTCTAATAACATATTTAGCTCCTTAAACTTTTATAAACTTCTATTAGTATAGCTGAAATATAAAAAATTTTCAACTTATTTGTCAATTTTTTAATAAAATATTTAATTCTTCTTCATTAATTATTTTAATACCCAATTCAACTGCTTTGTCATATTTACTACCAGCACTCTCACCTGCTACAACAATATCTGTATTCTTGCTGACAGAAGATGAAACTTTTGCACCCAAATTTAGCAAAATCTCTGTCAATTCTGTTCTTGAATAATTCTCTAAAGAACCAGTCAATACAACTATTTTGTTAGCAAAATGACTATTGGTAGTAGTTAACTTTTTTGGATAATTAATATTAACACCAGCTTTAAGTAATCCTTCAATTAATTCTAGATTCCTCAAATCTGAGAAATAATCAATAATTGAACTAGCAACAATCTCTCCAATATCATTCATTTCGACCAAAGTATCTAGTTTGGCATCTATCAAAGCTTCTAAGGATTCAAATTTGTTTGCTAATTCGTAAGAAGTTTTCTCTCCTACATTCTCAATGCCTAGTGAATAAATAAAGTTGGAGAAATTACATTGTTTGCTCTTTTCTATACTTTTAATAAAATTATCTGCTTTAGTATCCTTATATTTATCTAATTTCAAGAGTTCGTCTTTCGTAATATAATACAAATCTACTGGCGAACTTATATCAAGAGTTTCGATAAATTGCATAATTGATTTATCCCTTACACCTTCGATATTCATAGCGTTTCTGGAACAAAAATGAATAAGCTTCTGTGCCACTTGTGTTAAGCAATCTTCTTTATTTGGACAAAATAAATTTGCCCCATCTTCAATCAATTCTGCATTACAATAAGGACAATTAGTTGGTTTCTCAATCGCAACACTATCACTAAAGTGTTCAGCAACAGATAGAATTTCTGGAATAACCTCATTACTTCTTCTGACAAATACAGTACTGTTTATTTTTATATCCTTTCTAACAATATCACCATAGTTATTAAGCGTTGCCCTTTTTACAGTAGCACCCGCAAGTTCTACTGGTTCTATCTCTGCTACAGGAGTTAGTTTTCCAGTCCTTCCAACTTGCCAAATTATATCTAACACTTTGCTAGTTTTTTCTTGAGCTTCAAACTTATATGCCATAGCCCATTTTGGAAACTTATTAGTATATCCAATTTCGTCTCTTACGCTATAATCATTAACTTTGACAACTGCCCCATCAATAAGAATATCAAAATTATTCTTTTTGTTATCTATACTCATAACAGAACTTACTACATCTTCAATTTGGCAAATATCAAAAATATCCCAGCAGTCAAAGCCGTTTTCAATCAAGAAATTATGACAATCCTGCTGATTTTTTATCAAATCACTATCTTCTATTTCAAGTATATCATACATGAATAAATTTAAATTTCTTTCCTTTACAACTGAAAGGTCTAAGTTTCTAATAGCACCAGCAGCAGCATTTCTGGCATTTTTCAAAGGTTCAGTAGACTTCTTGTTATATTCCTCCAACACGCTATTTCTAATCATTGCTTCACCCATTACTATCAAGTGTTTCTTATACTTAATCGCTTTTGGGAATGAGTTAATCATAGAAACTTGAGCAGTTACATCTTCTCCTACAGTTCCATTACCACGCGTTGAGGCTTGTACAAGCACCCCATTTTCAAAAGTAGCAATAATTCTAAGTCCATCATACTTAACTTCTACACTAAATTCATCAACTTCATGTTTTGTTTTCATATTGTATAGCCACTCTTCTAGCTCTGATTCAGTGTTACATTTTGCTAAACTATATAATTTTTTTGGATGCTTTACTTTCTTAAAGCCTTTTAGAATTTGAGCACCTACATTCTGAGTTGGAGAATTAGGCAAAATATATCCTGTCTCTTTCTCTAACTCTTCTAACTCATCTAGAAGCTTATCCCAATCAGCATCAGAAATCGTAGGCTTATCTAAAGTATAATAATTATAGCTATGTTGGTTAATCTCTTTTACTAATTCATTTATTCTTAATTTCTTCTCCATATTTCCTCTAGTTTAAAATTTTTAACGGTGCAAATTCTAAGGATAGTTTTTTCATTCCAACGGTATCAAACTTGCAAGTCACAAACACACTTCCTTCTACGTTCTCTATAGTAACAACTTTTCCTACACCAAATTTTGGGTGAAAAACAGTGGAATTAATCTTATACTGGCTATATTTATTCTGATTAGCGGACTTTGTTGTCTGAAAATTATAATAACTAATAGGTTCACTATTTGGACTTGAAGATGTTTTTTCGTAATTTGAGAAAGAATTGTTGTAAGTTTTAAAGTTAGAATAAGAATTTATTGGAGCTTTTGGCATCGCTGGTAATGACAGTTTCATTTCTTTAATAAATCTACTTTCTGTTGTATAACTTCTACTGCCATACAAGAATCTTGACTTCGCTCTAGTAATACATAGCCTCTTTTTTGCTCTAGTAATGGCAACATACATAAGTCGCCTTTCTTCTTCCAATTCGTCTGGATTATCTAACGCCCTAGATAAAGGAAAACTTCCTTCTTCTGCTCCAATTATGTAAACATAATCAAACTCTAGTCCTTTACTTGCATGGACTGTTGAAACGCTCAAGCTATTACTTGTATCTTCATCTTGGCTTATACTATTCTCTAATGTCACACTCTCCAAATAGTCTGATAAGGTTGCATCTGGATTGTTATTCTCAAAAGCAACAATTGATTGAACTAATTGTTCTATATTTGCTTTTCTATCCAAATCCTCTTCAGACCCAGTGTTATATTGTTCATAGATTTCACATTTTCTGATAACTGTTTTAATGAAAGCACTCATACTTTCTGTCTCAAATGCCTGCATTAAATCTCTCATTATATCGCTAAATGATATAATCTTAGATTTTAATGCGTTAGGTAAATCAAACACATTATAATTTAATATAACTTCTAATACTGAGATATTATTTTGCTTTGCAATAGATGTTAGTTTATCAATACTTGCTTGTCCAATACTTCTTTTTGGATAATTAATGATTCTGTATAGACTCATATCATCTTTAGGATTAGTAATAACTCTTAAATATGCAAGCATATTTTTAATTTCTAATCTATCAAAGAATTTAAATATTCCACTTACAACAAACGGAATATTATAATTAAGCAACTTTTCCTCAATCAGCCTTGATAAAGCACTAATACGCATTAATATTCCTACATTATTTAACTCCACGCCACTGGTATATAACTTATATACACTTCTTGCAATATACTCAGCCTCATCAATTTCATCATTTAATTGAGAATATATAACCTCTTCCCCTTGAGAGTTTTCGGTAAATAATGTTTTGTCTATTCTTGATGAGTTATTTCTGATGAGCATATTTGCCTTGTCAATAATATTCTT
>CAZVVP010000055.1:0-3415 GCA_964630515.1 uncultured Christensenella sp.
GTAAGTCTAGGTTCCCTCTTTTTACATGCAGAAGATGGGATTTGAACCCACACGAAAACAGGCCATGGGTCCAGTAAAATCAACACTTCTTGTGAGTCGTGACAATTTTCATGACAAGATTTCAGCAAGTTTGTCAGATGCTATCTGCTGGGACTTCTTTTTATCTTCTGCCAGAGAGTGTCTGTACACAGCTTTCATTACATGGTCTGTTTCCCATCCACCCATTGCTATAATGTCTGCTTCTGGGACATTCAGGGATGACATCTTGGAAGCGAAGTAATGACGGAGTTTGTGCAAGGAAAAGTGCTCTAAGCCTTTGTCTAGTTCTAAGCGTCTTAAATGGTCGGAAATACTGTTTGGGTGACCACGATAGACAAATCCTTGTTCTCGTATTTTATCAGCCAGGAAAGACGGAATAATGACGTCGCGTGTGCTGGCGGTAGTCTTGGTTGATTTAATCACCCATTCTTTATTTTTATTCATAACCATAGCTTTATTGATTGTGATGGTGTTCTCGTTTAGATCATCGAGAGTCAGGGCGCAGATTTCGGACCTGCGTAACCCATAACAGCCTAGTAGGATTGGAACTTCGAACATTGTTCCTTTTACATGAGAGAGAATTGTTTTAACATCCTCATCTGATGGAATATAAGGTTCTTTTTTGACCTTTTGAGGAAGGGTGGTGGAAATCTTCATGTTCGGTCTAAACATGCCTACAACAGCCGAAATAAAGCCGTGTATGTTACGTACAGTCTTAGGTGTTTTGGTAATGGCTATAGAATTGATTTCTTTTTGTATATCAATTCCACTCAAATCATCCATGTGTTTCTGTTTGAATTCATCGGAGAGACTTTTTAGTATGCTGTTATATCCCGTTATAGTGGATGGACTAAGTACGTTTGATTTTACATCAATATACTGCTTTGCAGCATCATCAAAAGTTAACCTGGTCTTCTTCATCGGTTCTTTGTCCATCTCAGCAGCGATTGCCTGGGTGACTTCTTTCTGTGTAGGCTTATGGTCAAATACTACAGTGTAGGTAATACCTTTGTAAGTTTTGCGTACTCGAAAAGAGCCAGATGGTAGTTTTTCAATTTTCATAGTATCATCCTTTCTAAAATTGGGTATAAGAAAAACACCCCAACAGAACATTGGTTCCGTTGACTTTGGGTGCCCGAAGATGATACAATATGTGTTGCGAATACAAGTCGTATATCTTCGGATATATGTACCGTCCTGCTTTACGAGAGTAGGGCGGTTTTTATTTTATTCAATTTCTAACAGCTCATCAGCTGTAGTTTCTAGTGCTATAACCAGTTTGCGAAAAACTGGTATACGTGGAACTGTTGTTCCAGATTCATAATTTTTATATGTCTTTAGACTGATTCCTATCAGTTCTGCAAGCTGTTCTTGTGTTAGATTGCGTGATAGACGCAGTTCTTTTAGTTTTGCTGGGAAATTCATGTGTGCTTTATTCGATCATGTCGTAAAAAACTGATTCTGGAATGATTTCAATATCTTGACCTTCAAGTTTTAGTTTTTCCGCTTTTTTCTGTTTTGAACTTTTTCCGTCCTTGATTGATTTGCAGTAATCATTGTTACCTAATACAAGATAATTAGTTTTCTTTGTTACATTATCTCCATTTATACCACCATAATTTACTACAATTTGCATTGCTTCTTTTCGGAGCAAACGTTCTAATGCACCAGTGAAAACGAATACTTTACCGAAAAGAGGATTATCTTCATCAATGTCATCAGTAGTTGCTATTATATCAGATGCTTTAAGTTGAGGAGAATGCTTTTTGCGAGGTCTCTTTTTAAATAAATCAATAAAATCTTGAATGGTGCTATATTTTTCATTAATCTCACATGCGAGTTTGTAATAACAGCCTAAATTTATTTTGCAATCATTTAGTGAGCGATGTGCATTAATATAATCGATCCCATAATAAGCGGCTAAGTCACATAATCGATGGTGTTTCAGCTCCGGATGTAATTTTTTAAAAATACGCATCGTATCAATAAAGTCATTAGTTAAACGAAGGCTAGTGAAATCTTCGAAGTAGTCATAAAGGAAGTTGATATCGAAATTTACATTATGTCCTATTAAAATATCATTTCCAATAAAATCATAAAACTTTGGCAAGATAACATTTATATCAGGAGCTTTAGATAACATTTCGTTTGTAATTCCAGTTAAAGCAGAAATGAATGGATCAATATCATATACTGGTTTTACTAGAGAGGAAAAAAACTCGGTTGCAATACCATCGCGAACTTGAATTGCAGAAATTTCAATAATTTCATCATAAGCTGGAGATAAACCAGTTGTTTCAATATCAATTATGGTGTATTCATTAGGAAATGCAATAATGCTACTTCCCTTGTATATTCTTTCGTTTACCATAGTAAATACCTCCTTAGTAGTGAATAATATCTACTATTATATCATTTTGTAAAATTGAATTAGTACCATATATGGTAGTACTAAGCAATTTCTTTCAAAGAAAGTATGCCAAGTGGATTGAAATAGATGACATAATTATCTATTTTAGTAAATAATCCGTATTTCTCATGGTAGCAGTGCACAGCTTCTTCCAGAAATGCTTCTGTTACTTCTAGATATTCTGCGATTTCATGACGATTTTTGCACCCATGTTCATATGCGTTTATTAGCCCTTTTAAGCCGATTTGTTTGTTATACGCCCAAATCCTAGCTTGTCTCTCTTGCTTGCGATTCTGGGTAACTGAGAGGTCCAGAATGTCACCAGAAGAAGTGTAGTGGTGTCCAAGTTCCTCTGCCAGAACACAAGTTTTTTCTTTTGTGTTAAGTTCTTTATTAAGTGCTACTACCTTATCACAGTACAATCCTTTTATTCTGTTGCTTTTAAATTCTTTTTGAATGATATCTATACCGTCCTTGCAGGCTTCATCTTCTAATATTTCTAAAGAGTTCATATAACCACCTCCCGCTCTAGTATATTGTTTGCATCTGTCGATAAATAGGACAGTTATTTTCTTCTGTTCTTTACAAATTCTGCGAAGTTGCGAATTTCGTCAAGTTCTTCTTTGGTATATTCAGTGTTATTAATAATAATAGATGAGTCGAAAGTTGCATGTTCAATACGACCACTAACCAAAGCATCCATGTTTATTTCTAAAAACTCACATATTTTATAGATGTTACTTACAGTTGTGTTATGAATACCTCTTTTAAATATACTGTCAATAGTTGAATAGGGCATATCAATAACACTTGTAAATTCTCGTATACTCTTATATCTAGCAAGAATATGTTCTTTTAAAATGTCTTCGGAAATTCCCATATATATGTGCCTTTACTATTTTCTTTTACTTTTTACATATTCAGCAAAATTTCTGATTTCTTCTAATTCTTCCTCTGTATATTCAT
>CAZVVP010000056.1:0-3294 GCA_964630515.1 uncultured Christensenella sp.
ATTATAGCAAATTTAGATAAATTTTTCAATTACGAAATTAAAAAAATTTATAGATTTTTATAATATTTTTTATCTTTTATATATATGCAAAGATTGTATATATGGGTTTATTTAGTAAAATACCACATTTTTGCATAGTAGTTATATTTACATCTTTAAGCTATCTCCAGTTACTGCGTCTTGAAACATTACAAAGTATCCTTCACCATCAGGATTTTTGGAATCTAAAGGCAACCATTGGCTATACTCATCAAGCGAATCTGGGATAGAATCTGTCCTCTTTGCAGGGACACCATATGCTACATATTTAAGAGTCTCTAACTCATAAATTAGCCCTATAACATACTCTCTGCCACCACCCTCATAATTTACTTTAACCCACTTGGAATTTGGCACAACCTTTTCTAAATTAGGCTCACTTGGATATTTAGCAAAAAGTTCATCAAGTTGTTCACTAATCATTTCAAAAAATGTCGGTTTATCCTCATCAAGCTCTTTATCTATTATACCCTCAACTTCTTCATCGATTGACTCAAACAACTTCTCTGCCATTGTCATAGATTCAACACTACAATCATTATCCCTACAACCACAAAGAGTGTTAGTGTAAGAAGAATCTTCTTCTACACACTCTTTAACTTCATTTTTTTTAGAAGAAGAATTATCATTTTTAGAAACAGAAACAGGATCATCTAAAACCAATCTTCCACAAACTTTATCCTCCTCCACTCCATTTGACGTTTCTTCATCAATCATCTCTTCCTTATCTTGCAAATCTATATTACCCACCTCATCAATTATTGGAGCTTTGTCTACATCAGGTTTAGGAGTATCTGGTAAAATGGTTGATCTCTTGACAACACTCTCCTTTGTGACACTATTAAGATACTCTGAGATTATTCCTTTGTAATTAACAACATCTCCATTAACACCCCAAAGTATAGGTTTATCCAATTCATTCTCTCTATAAAGAACGCAAGCAATTGTGGAATTTAAGTCAAAATCTTTTGCTAACTTAAAGTCATAGCCAGAACCACTTTTGCACATAACATTTTGTTTGTAAACCTTAACCCCATTACAACAAATGCCAAGTACACAATTATCGTAATTTGTACCAAAATTCTTAATGTTAGCAAAAATCCCATTGTTTGTCCTATTTAGTGATAGCACACACATCTCTTTTTTGTCATTAGTAAGAAGAATTGTTTTTTTGATATAATCCAAAATTTTCAAATCCCCCTTTTATTTTAACTATCTTAACCTTAGAGCAGGAATCCAGTTAAGCTTTGTAATTAACATAATAATATATATTAAATCTAACAAAAAATTGTGTAAAATCAAAAATTTATACCAAACAAAACTTCACAAACTTTGTCCATTTTTGTTACAAAAACGCACTAGAAATATTTTTCTAATGCGTTATAAATTTTGATAATTAAACTATTCAACATCAATGTTGTTTTTCTTTCTAAAATCAGCTCTTCCTCTTAGAGTATGGTCTAAGATAATTTTTCTAATTCTTAAATTCTGTGGTGTTACCTCAAGCAATTCATCATCGTTAAGAAACTCCAAGCTCTCTTCTAGAGTCAACTTTCTTACAGGTTCTAATCTTAACGCCTCATCACTTGCAGAAGAACGCATATTAGTTAATTGTTTACGCTTGCAAACATTAACTACAATATCGCCCATTTTTGGATTGATTCCAACAACCATTCCGCCATAAACTTTGTCTCCAACTGTAACTAACAATCTGCCTCTTGCTTGAGAATTGAATAGACCATATTGGATACATTCGCCATTCTCATAAGCCACCAAAGTTCCAAAATTTCTTCTATCGATATGACCTTTAAATGGTTCGTATCTTTCAAATATTGTGTTCATAACACCTTCGCCGTTAGTATCTGTTAAGAATTGACTCTTATAACCAAATAGACCTCTTGTTGGAATCAGAAATTCTAACTTCATTCTATTACCAACATTTGTCATTGTTACAAGTTCGCCTTTTCTAACTCCCATAGCATTGATAATTGTTCCAGCACAATCCTCTGGCACATCAACAAAAAGTCTATCAATTGGCTCATGTTTAACGCCATCAATTTCTTTGATAAGGACTTTTGGCATACTAACTTGGAATTCGTAACCATCTCTACGCATATTCTCAACAAGTATAGAAATATGCATTTCTCCTCTTCCCAATACTTTGAAAGTATCCGCACTCTCAGTTTCCAAAACCTTTAAACTTAAGTCTTTAGTAGCTTCTTTAAGTAGTCTTTCTCTTAAGTGCCTACTTGTTGAATACTTACCCTCTTTGCCACAGAACGGACTATTGTTAACCATGAATAACATTTCCATACTAGGCTCACTAATTTTTACAAAAGGAATCGTTACAGGATTGTCTTTGTCAGAAATTGTATCTCCGATAGTAACCTCAGCACTACCAGCAACGCACACAATATCTCCAGCCACTGCAGTATCTATTGGAACCCTCTTCAATCCATCAAAAGCAAAAATTCCTGTTACTTTGAAATTAGGTTTAGAGATATTGTTATCATGATAGTTTGTAACAGCCAAGTATTGACCTACTTTAAGAACGCCATTTTCCACCTTACCAATTGCAAGTTTACCAAGATAGTCATTTTGCTCAGCAGAACTTACAAGCATTGCAAAAGGTTTGCTTTCGTCTCCTTGAGGCTTATCTATATACTCAATTATTGTATCAAATAAAGGTTTAAAGTCAGTTCCTGTCTCATTAGGATTCTTGGAGCTTAATCCATATCTACTAGAAGCAAATACAAATGGGCTATTTAACTGCTCATCATTAGCATTTAAGTCCATAAATAGCTCCAAAACCTCATCCATTACTTCTTTAACTCTTGCATCTTTTCTATCAATCTTATTGATAACAACAATAACTTTGTGATTTAACTCTAAAGCTTTTTGTAATACAAACCTAGTCTGTGGCATTGGTCCTTCAAAAGAGTCCACAACCAGCAAAACTCCATCTACCATCTTTAAAACTCTCTCAACTTCACCTCCAAAGTCAGCGTGTCCGGGAGTATCTATAACGTTTATCTTAACACCATTATATGTTACTGCAGTATTTTTGCTAAGAATAGTTATGCCTCTTTCTTTCTCCAAAGCATTACTATCCATTACTCTATCTTGAACTTCTTGATTTTGTCTAAAAGCTCCACCTTGTTTTAACATCTCATTAACTAAGCTAGTTTTACCATGGTCAACGTGCGCAATTATAGCGATATTTCTTATATCTTTCATTTCTTTTCTTCCTTAAAT
>CAZVVP010000057.1:0-2762 GCA_964630515.1 uncultured Christensenella sp.
GGGATAAAGTAGCGGCACTCTCAGGTGGAAATCTGGGAGTGTTTTTGGTATAATGAAAAGCAACTTGTAGCGAGGCCATTTGGCAACGTATGGAACGGGAGAGTAATATGGGAAGACGTAAGTTAACTTATAAAGAAGTTATAGAAGCTAATTGTGAAAGAATATTAACATTTTATAAAACGGGGTATTACAAACATTTATTGGAGAAAGAACCTGATTTTGTAAAAAAGGTAGTAACAGAGGCGTTGTATGTAGATCCAGACAAAAAGATGATTGTTCGCTGCGATAAAACTGGAACAATTCTATCTGCAGATGGGATTGTGAGTGTTAATAAATTATATGATTTATTTGATGGAAAAAGTGGAAAGCAGTGGATTGAAGAATATAGAGTTATCCGAAGCGAAGAACGAGTATGTCTGTTTTGGCCGAAGCATCGGGGAGGGATTAATTCCTGTAAGGCAGTTGTTTTTGATGATAGATTGGATTATACCCTATTCGATATTAAACGATTTTATGAAATTCTAGAAGAATATAAGGGATATGGGGAGCAGGAAATTAAGAAAGAGGTAGAAAAACAGTGTAAATTAGGAACTGCATTTATCAAGTCGGAGACTTACAATTGGTTATGTGCATTCAAAACGTTTGCGGATTTTGTTGAAAACAGGGGATTGAAAAAGTTTGTCAATTCTAAACTCGAAGTGGTTGAATTGGAGACAAATAAACCAATAACCTATTATAAAAAGAAATATGTGTACAATAAAGCATATTATGACAGCTTAAAACGACTTATGCTTATTGGGAGTAGAGTAACCATAAAAGTAGATAGACCAATGTGAAGCTACCATCCGAAACATAAAGATATCTACTATCCGATAAATTATGGATATATAGAAGGGATTATTGCGCCAGATGGAAAAGAACAGGACGCGTATTTGTTAGGTGTAGATGAGCCAGTTAATGAATTTTCAGGAAACATTATTGCCATTATACACAGATATGATGATATTGAAGAAAAATGGGTTGTTGCACCTGAGAATATGACTTTTTCATTAGAAGAGATAAAGGAACTGATTTTTTTTCAAGAACAGTATTTTAATTCTGAAATAAGAATGCAAGGTGATAGTGAGGGATATTTCCAATACAAATTTGCACGATGCTCTTTGCATGAGTCTACAACATGTGGCGGAGATTTATGTCAAGGGCAGGGGATGTTATGACCATACTTGGTGTAACCAAATATTAGAACGAAGGAGAAAATATTTTGAAAGTTGATATGCAGTTACTGTTAAATATATGTACATTTATCACATCGTTGATTGGGTTGTTGACGCTATTGGAGATGGTAAAACAAAGACATACATCAATGATGCCAAACATTATAGTACAAAGTCCGTATTTATTGACAATTCGAGATGAGCATGGGGTCGGAAGTCCGTATAGGTGGACAAAAGAAAACCATAATGAAAATGTGGAAGAAAAGCTTCCGTATAGCATTGACTTGGTAAATGTTGGATTAGGCACGGCTATCAATATTGAGTATGAGTGGTGTCTAGATACAAAAAATTACATGGAAAAACTAGCTAAAGATATTCAGTATAATGAAGAAAAGAACATGATTTATTTGGTAAATAAACATTCTATATTGCAAACTAGGGGATTGAAAGATTCGGAATATAGAATTCCATTTGCGCAAACTTCAGAAAAATTTCAAATTGAAGTTTTAAAGGAATTTCAAATTTTCTTTTCAGCAATTCTTTTTTCTCTTGGTGATGAAAGAGAAGAACTTGGAGATGCATATATTCAATTTATGGACGAATGTAGTAATTATGAACTTCCCATATTAATAATTAAATATAATGATATTTCTGGAAAAAGTTACAAGAAAAAGTTTGTATTTGATATACAGCCTACGATGATTAGCAAAACGGAAGCACAATTTATACTTCGTGTTAATCAAAAATGAAGAATGCAAATAGAAATACCTGTTCGCTTTTAGTAAGTGAATAGGTATTTTTTGAAATAAAGTCAAGAAATGTTAACGAATGCTTAGTCGCATTTCACAACAAAAAAAGTTCGTTTCACGCAAATCAATATCGAGAAGACGTGTTCTGGTCGATAAATCTATTGGGTATGTATTAGCAAAGTTTTACTCGTGAAGTACTAATAATAACATTTGGAAAGGACAAGAAGCGTTTATATCTATGATAGTAGGAAATAATACAGCAATTAGTAATTATCAGAATAGTACACGCAAAGCAGGTGGATATGAGAATGTAAGGGAGTACTCGAATTACCTAATGGGCAAATATAGTTGTTTGAAGCCGGGGAATAATGTGGCAGTGTCTGTTACATCCGGATTGTTAAGAAAAGCAATGAGTGATGAGAAAACAGGCCAGTGGTTAGAAAGAGAACTTTCTAAAGCTCCTGATTATATAAAACAAGCACAACAGTCAGCAAGTGCAAGAGGTTGGAGATTAGTTTCTTGTTTTATTGAGTTTGGGGAAGAATACACAACAATGTATACTTGCACAGTCACGGATACTCCAGGTACAGATGAGGATATTGATAAATGGCTTGAAAGAATTACGGAGAATAAAGAAAAGCAGAAAAGGGCTGAAAAGAAAGCGGCAGAAGAAAAACTAACAGAACAGAGAATGGAAGAATATACTTTCAAAGGTACAGACTTAAAGAGTGTTACAGACAGTTTCATCAAAAAGATGTCTTCTTTAAGCACCACAATGAGTCCTATAACAGGATTCGAT
>CAZVVP010000058.1:0-2500 GCA_964630515.1 uncultured Christensenella sp.
AGAGAAAGTAGAAGGAGAAAATTAATATGTTTATAGGAATTGATTTAGGAACAACCAATAGTGCTATCACTTCATTTGATGGTAAAGAAGTAAGAATATGGAAAAGCCCAGAACAAAACGACGTTACGCCAAGTGTTATTTATATTAATAAAAGAGGTGGCAAGGTTTATGGTCAAAGTGCTTACAACAATGAACCAAGAGACCCAAGTAACGCCGCAAAATTATTCAAAAGATTAATGGGAACAAGCACAAAAATCCGTTTTGCATATAACAACTTAGAAATGACACCAGAAGAATGCTCTACTGAAATTTTAAGAACCCTTTATAGCTATTTGCCTGAAGATATACGTAACGATGAAAATACGGCTACTGTAATTACAGTCCCTGCTTCATTTAATCAAATGCAAAAAGATGCAACAAAACAGGCGGCTTATAATGCTGGAATTAATAAAGTTGCACTTATCCAAGAGCCTGTAGCGGCAATTATGAGTATAGCTAAGATTAAAAAAATAAATGGTCTGTTTATAGTTTACGATTTTGGTGGTGGGACGTTTGACGTTTCTATAGCAGAAAGAACAAACAATAACGTAAATCTATTGACTAACGATGGTATTGCTTTCTGTGGTGGTCGTGATTTTGATAAATTGTTATTTGATAACATTGTTATTGAATGGTTGTATAACAACTTCTCTTTGCCATCAGATTTGAGAACGAATCCTAAATATAGTGCTCTTTTAAGAATTGCAATTTGGGCAACCGAAAAGGCAAAAATAGAATTATCTTCTAAGGAAATAGCAACCGTTACACTTGATGAAAACTACATAAATTGCACTGATGAAGAGGGCAAAGAAATTTATATTGACGTTTCTATTTCAAGAGATGAATACAACAAACTTATTTTTCCTAAAATAGATGAAACAATAGAAAAAACAAGAGAAGTAATTGCTAATTCTAGTTTAAAGCCAGAAGATATTAGTCATATTGTTTTTGTTGGTGGCCCTTCAAATTACAAACCTTTAAGAGATAGAGTTTCTTCTCAATTAGGCATACCTACAAATTTTGACGTAAATCCTATGACAGTAGTAAGTGAAGGTGCTGCTATTTACGCTGAAAGTATAGATTTTTCAAATGAAAAAGGTGGACAAAAGAAAAACAAAGCGATAATAAAATCTAGAGACTATGATTTAGAATTTAGATACAATTCAAGAACTTCGGCAGATAACGCTAAAGTTGCTGTAATTTATAAGCACGATAAAGACTTGGATTTTATTTTTAAGAATATTGAAACAGGCTGGAATAGTGGAAAACTCACATTGAAAAGCAATTCTATCGTTTCTTTAGAGTTATTTTCTCAAGGCGAAAACAACTTCATTGTTGAATGCTTTAATGAAGAAGGAAACAGTGTAAAGTTAGAAAATAATTTAATAGTAATAACAAAAACACTTGTCAACATAGGAAATATTCCCGCTGCTCATTCAGTTGGCGTTGAATTAGAAGATCCTATTACACATAAAGCAGTATTGGATTATTTAATAACAAAAGATGAATTATTGCCTAAAACGGGTGTTGTAAAATACAAAACAACTAAAAGAATATCTGCAGGCAGCAATGATTTTATTTCATTTAAGCTTTGGGAAGGTGAAATTATAGACCCTGTAGAATACAACCGTTTTATCGGTGATATTAAAATTGATGGTAACGCTTTTGAATATGGAATTATTCCTATTGGAAGCGTAATCGAATGTAGTTATACTTTTAATGATAGTGGTAATATTGATATAAAAATTACTATCCCTTCTGTTGGAATCACGCTTAACGGAGACAACTTCTATAACAGATTGAGTGGACAAATAAACTTTGAAACAGACTGCGAATATATTGTTGATGATGCAAATGAAGTTCTTGATAAAATCACAGAAATGAATGAAGATAGTTATGATGAAAAGTTGTCTGATTTATCAACAAAACTTAATTCTTATATTGGTAAAGATAATTTAGATGCTGAAGAAACGCAAAGTTTGTTTGAATTAACGCAAGAAAGTAAGTCAGCATTAGCTTCTTATATGAAGAATAACCAAACAAAAATATGGCAAAAAGAATTTGATGAACAAATGGATTTATATGAGTCTATTAAAGACAAAGCAACCCCTGTTCAACAAAAACAAATTCAAAATTTGAGTGCCTCAATTCAAAATGCAATTGATGCAAAAAATGCCCAAGCAGAATCACTACTTAAAGAATTACACAAAGTAATCGCAAGTATTATGCTTAGCGATGACAATGTTTTTGTTATGATATTTATTTCAATGGTTCAAAACCCACAAGACTTTACAGACCCTGTATTGTATAATAACTTAATTGCTCAAGGACATAGGGCAATTCAAGAAAATAATATTTCAGAATTAAAGAACATTGTCGGCAAATTGTCTCAAATTATGATAAGACGTAAGGGCTCTGAACTTGATAATATGTTAAGCAAATCAGGTATCACTAAATAAGG
>CAZVVP010000059.1:0-2303 GCA_964630515.1 uncultured Christensenella sp.
AAAGGTAGCTAATATGAAATCGGACTTTCTTGCCAATATGAGCCATGAAATCCGAACTCCGATGAATGCTGTTATAGGTATGGCAGAAATGGCAATGCGTGAGGAGTTAACTCCGTCTGCCCAAAATTATATTTCTCCATATAATATGATAATAAGAAACCATAGCGTAAATTCAGGTAAAAGTAATATTCGTAATAATCAAGTAGTTAAGAAAGGTGATTTGTTAATCTATACAGAGGAATATATAGACTCAGATGGCGTATTACATTTAATTAACCCAAAAGCTACTCTAGATGTAACTATATGGCATACAGCAACAGAAACTTTTATGAAACAAGAAACGATTTACAATCGTACTGGCAACAGCGTTAATAACTACTGCTATTCAATAGGTAACTTAATTTTAGCAAAAAGAGATCAAGAGTATACTTATCAATATTGTGAAGAAGAGTCTAGAGATTATTATATAAGTAACTATTTACTTCCAATTAAATACATTAGTACAACCTATTATGAGACAGTGCCAGAAGTAATCGAAAATGATTTTGCAAATTCTAAAGAAAAAATTATTGCGAACTTGAAATCTTTAGTGTATAATAAATCTAATGCCAACGAAACTGTTGTTGATGAGAAAGTGGATATAGTAGAGTTAGATGATAGATTTATTATAAATTATTATTTGGAGTGTAACACTACTATATATGTAAACTAGGAGATGTACATAAGATAATGTTAATTAATTTTAATAAGAAATTATTTACTAGCAAATATAAGAAATATATTAAAGATACATATAATAAAGCAATAGATATTATTAATCCAGCTTGCAAAGATTTGGAAGTTAATGTTGCTTTTGTATCCAAGAAAGAAATTCAAGACCTAAATGTTACTTTCAGACAAGTAGATAGAGTGACAGATGTATTGTCTTTTCCAACATTATTATATGGAGAATATTCAGATAGGATTATTAAACCTAATGAGCTAATAAAGACCAACTTCATTATGGATATTAATGAAGAAAACGGAAATATTATCTTAGGCGATATATATATATGTTTGCCAGTATGTTTTGAACAAGCCAAAGAGTATTCTACAGGTGTTGAGAGAGAAGTGTCATATCTAGCCTTGCATGGATTACTCCATTTGCTTGGTTATGACCATATTGAAGAAGATGATAAGAAAATTATGCGGGCTATGGAAGATAAAATTTTAGGAAAATTAGAGGAGAACCAATGAAGACAGGTTTTGTTACAATTATAGGAAAGGCAAACGCTGGTAAAAGCACACTTATTAATGCCTTAGTCGGGGAGAAAGTTGCAATAGTATCTCCTAAACCTCAAACTACAAGAAACAAAATATTAGGAATACTTAATATTCCTGATTATCAGATTGTTTTTGTAGATACACCAGGTATCCATAAGTCTAAGAATAAACTAGATGACTATATGGCAAAAAATATCAGTGACGCCAAGAAGTCAGTCGATTTAATAATAATCGTTATTGATGGAAGTAAAAGAATTAGGCAAGACGATGTTGATTTTGTTAAGAAGTATGACAATATGAATACAAACGCAATTCTTGTTATAAGCAAGATTGATGACTCTTCTTTTGATAAACTATATCCACAACTACTTCCTTTTAATGAACTGAAGTTTATTAAAGAAATAATTCCTCTATCAGTGTTTAAGAACAAAAATTTAGATGTGTTACTTGACAAAATCAAATCTTATATTCCTGAGGGAGAGAGAATGTTTGATGAAGATTTGTATACTGACAAGTCTGTTAAATTTTTGATTTCAGAACTTATTAGAGAGAAGATTCTTTGGCTTCTACATGACGAAATCCCTCATGGCACTGCAATCGATATTATTTCCTATAAGGAAAAAAGCAGATTGGTCAACATTTCCGCAGATATAATTTGTGAGAAGCAAAGTCACAAACAGATTATTATTGGCAAAAATGGTTCTATGATAAAAAATATTGGAACTAAAGCTAGAGAAGAAATTGAAAACTTGCTTGGCAAGAAAGTTATGTTAGAACTTTTTGTCAAAGTTAGAGAAGACTGGAGGGAAGATAATAATTATGTTAATAGCATAATGGAATAATCCGTTATGCTATCTTTATTTGTCGAAACTTGACTTTTTATGTTTTATTGAATAAATAATATCTTAATTGACAACCCTAATATTAATTCATATTAGGAGGAGATATGAGTAGCAAAGTAGAAATAACGGGTGTAGATACTGCCCAATTGCCCAAACTATCTGCTAGCGAACAATTAGAACTTATGAAAAAACTAAAGG
>CAZVVP010000060.1:0-2113 GCA_964630515.1 uncultured Christensenella sp.
GAAATAATAATGAAATATATTAAAGATAAATATACATATTTAACTATTTTAGATAAACAAAAATATATAAAACTTATAAAAGACAAATTTGAAAGAAAACTTGCTAGAGAACTAGATTTAACAAGAGTATCAGCACCCCTACTTGTAACCAAAGAAAGTGGTCTACAAGACGATTTAAGTGGAGTTGAGAGAAGAGTATCTTTTGATGTTCTAAAAGATGGGAAAGAGCTTGAAATTGTCCAGTCTCTTGCAAAATGGAAAAGAATGGCACTTAAGAAATATGATTTCCCTATTCATAAAGGATTATATACAGATATGACCGCAATCCGTAGAGACGACAAAATGGACGAAACTCATTCAATATATGTTGACCAATGGGATTGGGAAAAAGTAATCGTAAAGAAAGATAGAACTATTGATTACTTAAAGAAAATTGTTAAAAAGATTGTTAAGGCTATCGCCGATACAAGTGAATTATTAAAAACAAAAGGCTTCGATAGCGTTGAAATTTCAAAAGATGTACATTTTATTACAAGCCAAGAATTATTAGATATGTATCCAGACAAAACTGATAAAGAAAGAGAATATTTAATAACTAAACAATATAAAACTGTTTTCATTATAGGAATTGGTGATGATTTAAGCGATGGTAAACCACACGATATGAGAGCTCCAGATTATGACGATTGGAGTTTAGATGGAGATTTACTTTTTTATCACGAAGTATTAGATATTGCACTTGAAATATCAAGCATGGGAATTCGTGTAGACAAAGAAAGTTTAATTAGACAAATTGAAAAATCTAAAAAGCAAGAACGATTAGAATATTCTTACCACAAGGCAATTCTAAAAGATGAGCTACCTCTAACTATTGGTGGAGGAATTGGTCAAAGTAGACTATGTATGTTACTTTTAGGACGTGCACACATTGGAGAAGTTCAAGCAAGTTATTGGGATAAAGACACCCTAACACAATGTGAAAAATTAAAAATAGAGTTACTATAAGGAGAAAATTATGAAACAAGATAAAACAATTACTGAAAGTATTATAGAAAAAATAATTGAAGACAAAAAGCTAAAAATAGATGAATATTTAGATAAACTAAAAAATTCTGAAGAAGAAGCAAATAAAACAAAAGAAATACTTGAAAGAAAAAATCAAGAAATTCTCCAACCCCTTTTAGAAACTGTAAAAGAAAGAACAATAAATCTACAAGACGCAAAAGAATCATATATAGATATAGTATATAAACAATTAGAGGCATTTAAAAAAGGAGAAACTTCTCTTTCTCCAAAAAAATTACTTGAGGAATATTCTTATATAAAAAACAGTGATTATAAGTTATTTGAAGGCTTTGATGAAAAAGCACTATGTCTGTTTGAATATTTCTTAAAAACTGAAGATGTTATAAGTGCAGCAACATTCTTAAAAAGCAGATGTGGTAATGAATCTGATACTGAGTTTGACAAACAAAGAGAAAGATATCTAGAACATATGGCTAAATATCCAGAACCAATACAAAAACCTAAAGCAGATTATATTATGAGATATGGCATATATAAGGACGACATCTTAAAATTATTAAGAGTATGTGGTCAAATAGATTACAAGACAAAACCAGAAGATTATGATAGTATCTTTTATAGCGAACAAACAAAAGAATTATTAGCAAGGGCTTCGATTGGAGAGTTTGGCAAATTATGTCGTCATATTTACTATGATATGCCCTATGGTTTTGGCGAATGTGATAGCGATAGAAGAATACTAATGGAAGCTCACGACAGAGGTTTTGAAACGGAGCAAGAAGCAACCCAATTAATAGAAGAAAAAAGTTTGTAATTACAAATAATATTATAAAGAAAACAATATTGAAATATAAGTTTATACAATTTTCTTAAAATTATTGCGAAGGCAACATAATTTAAGTTGTTTTTCGTTAGTAAAAAAAGTGCTTAGTCTAACACTTTTGAAACTAGTGTAATAATTAGAGAATTAGAAAAAACATTCTAGTTCTCTTTTTTCTTGGCTATTTTATGCCGTGAAAGGTACTTGACTATAGAAGAAATGAAAACACAATATAAGAACCTGCTTCGCAGAACCTTGGTGACGCTT
>CAZVVP010000061.1:0-1684 GCA_964630515.1 uncultured Christensenella sp.
GATAAACAACCATTTGATTTTAATTCACTTTCAAGTGGTTTTGCTGCTGTATTAGTAATAAAAGTGACTCTTAAACAATGACCTGTACGATTACTTATCCCTAGCTCAGCCATTATATTCTCAAACCTATGTCTGAGTTTATCATAAGTAAGATGATACCCCGTTTGGCTAAATCTATCATTAAATAAACACTCTGAACCATAGCTTAATGCTTGATTGTATCTCTTTTCTACTAAAGGCTTAATTAAATTATGTATCGGAACTTTTCTATCTGTACCAGCTCTTGTTTTCATACCACCTATAATACAATTTCCTTCTAAATCAATGTTTTCAACCTTTAATAAACAAAGCTCTTGAGGTCTGAATCCAGTATAAATCCCAATTAACAAAACATCTACAAAAGGGATCTCCTCTATATTCTCCTACAGCAAATTTATTTCTTCCTGAGTAAAAGGTTCCTTAATTTTCTTCTGATAATCAACTTCTTTTCTTATATCCTCAATATCAAAAGCTCTTGCAACATTTCTAACCACCAAATTACGCTCATATGCATAATCTAACATCAAATTAAATATCGACTTTATCCTCGCTTTTGTACTTGGAGATGCAAACCTCTTTTGTCCTTTATCCTTTCCAGCTTCACTTATTATATAACCCTTTTCCATAATATCCTTAATATGACCTGTATTTAACTTCTTTAAAGGTAATTTATATAAACCTTCACAATATTTCCAAGCTGATGTAACTGTTCTAATTGAACTCGCACCTTTAAGCTTCTCAAAGTACCCCTGCGACCACTCATTATATAAATCTTCAACTGTATCTACTTTAGACTCTAAATCCAAAGGACATCTGTTGTACTCGGCTAAAACAGCCTCTGCTTCTGCTTTCGTCTTATAAACACCTAATGATTTACTAACTGTCTTAGGCTTTAAAGCATCTCCATCAAAATAAGTTCTAACTGTAACTCTTACTCGATACCTAACTCTATTACTGGTATCTTTGAACTTGGTAATACTACCTGCACCATTACCACGACTTCTTCCTGCCATAACTAGCAACCTCCTAATTAGAATTATTGTAAAAAAATTACAACAACAATAAGACAACTCTGTTATAAACTCGGTCTGAAGCCAACTCAATAATATGAATAAAATATACCAGACAATTATAGGTAAAAACCTTGTGTCAAGTAGACTGTGTCAAGTAGAACAGGTTTTGCGACAAGTAAAGTCAAGTAGCACAAAAAATGAGGGCATACCAGACCGAATCAAACCGTTCTGATATGCCCTAAAATAGCCATTTTTAAAGCTTTTTATTAGAATTTACCCTGCTCTGCAGCTTCTTGGATAGAAACTGTGACCCCCGATAAACACTGGCTTTTCAGCGTTTTTGGGGTAGGTAACAGGGTAGGTAAAGTACTAATCATACCGAACCAAATCTACCTATAGCAAATTCTAATATACATCATATTTATCAAAGTTCTAATAATTACAATAATATTATACCTCTTACCTACCCAAAAATCAATAGAAAACCTCACGAAATATCAGTAAATATGCCACTTTCCAAAAGAAACAAAAAGATGGTAGACACAACAATCCACCATCCGTTTTACTTCCTATATATAATACCCGTCTTTAGGATTTAGCACTATAATTCTTTCGGAGCAACTTAATATCGT